>CAZGVZ010000093.1:0-7188 GCA_964529145.1 uncultured Fibrobacteraceae bacterium
GAAGCGGCGGGCAGGATCGCCCGCGCTACGGTCGGGGAGGGGCTGGAGTTCGACCACGCGGGAGGGAAGGTGCACGTTCAGAGCAGAAAGAAGTTCAAGACGATGGAATCGTCGCCTTTTACCTTCGATTATCTTTCGGTGCTTTACCGGATCCGCGCGACCCGCTCCCTGGCTCCGGGGGATACCTTCTCGGAGCGGCTCTTCGTGCACTCGAAGGTACACCCCATCTCCTTTTCGGTCAAAAAGTCCGAATCCTGCGAAGTGGATGCCGGCACATTCGGCTCGGTCCTGCTCGTCCCGAAACTCGTGGGCGAGGGACGCGCTTTCAACAAGCGTGACAAACTGGAGATCTGGATCTCGAACGACAAGCGACGGATGCCCGTGGCTATCCGGTCCAAAATCAAGTTCGGCGCCATCCATGCCCGGCTTATCTGGTATAACGATATCGACTGCGCCAGCTCTCCCCGGCTGGACTGACTTTGACTAATGCAGCCAATGGATTCGCTCATCTCTCTTGACCGTGCGTTGTTTCTCTTTCTGAACACCGCGATTGCCAATCCTTTTTTTGACTCCATTTTCATCAACGGGACCGAAGCGCGCTTCTGGATAGTTCCGGGGATAGCGGCCGCCCTGGCTTTTGTCGCATCAAAGAGGAAAGAGGCGCTCGTCGTTCTCGGGCTTCTGCTCGTCACCGTGTCGATTTCCGATCCGCTCGCCGCGCGTCTGCTCAAGCCTCTGTTCGGAAGAGCGAGACCATGCCACCCCGAGTACTTCGTGGAAGGAGCCCGGTTCCTGTGCGGCATGAGGCACACCCTGTCCTTTCCCTCGGTTCATGCGGTCAACAGTTTCGCACTGGCGTCGCTTCTGGCCCTCCGGTATCCGAGATGGAAATGGATATTCGCGGCATTCGCCTGTTTCATCGGGTATTCACGTATTTATGTAGGCGTTCACTACCCTGCGGACGTCGCGTTCGGGATGATTGTGGGTATCGCCGTCGGCACGGGCGTGTTTTTCTCGTACCGGGCGGTGCGGCGCCGTTTTTCCGGACCGCGAACCGACAAGCGGTGCTCATTGACTTAATGCTTTCGGAACGGTATACCTAATTGGATGAAACCGGGTAATGGATCAGTGCAATTCGTCCTGCCCCCGGCATATGGTTCAGGTGATATTTCACCTGCGATACACTCCGGAAACGGAGGGCGCAGGAAATTTCAAAGGAGGTCCGCATGATGGAGGTGCTGAAGAAAAGTATGTACGCGACGATCGGCATCGCGCTCATGACCCGGGAGAAGGCCGAGGAGATCGGAAAAATGTTCGTTGAAGAGGCACGGCTATCCGAAACGGAAGGAAAACAGTTCGTCGACGAGCTGCTCCGGCGCGCCGAGGAGACCAGATCGTCTTTTGAAAAAATGGTGGCCCGGCAGGTGGAATCGGTGCTTCGTCGAATAAACGTTCCTACCCGCGGAGAACTGGACGGACTCGATAAACGGGTCAGAAAACTCGAAATCGCCGCGGAGCCGGACCCTCAGTGACCTTGAAGAGGAAAAGGGGAATCAATTACCGCCACATCGGCCGTTACGGAGAGATCGCCGGAGTACTGGTGAAATACGGCTTCGGCGATCTGCTGTCGCGCATCAATGTCGAGCGTTACCTGATGGCCGGTAAACGCCTGCTGCGCCATGTACCGTCCGGGCAGGCGTCCGGGATTTCGCGTTACGACAGAGTACGCCTGGCCCTCGAGGAACTCGGGCCTTCTTTTGTCAAACTCGGCCAGTTTGCCGGCAATCGCCCGGACATACTCCCGACGGAACTGGTTACTTCCCTCGAAAAGCTCCAGGATGCGGTGCCGCCGTTCAGCGGAAAAGAGGCCGTCGAAATCGTTGAAAAGGAACTCGGCGGAAAGATCGAAACGCTCTTTGCAGGGTTCGAGAGTCCCCCTTTCGCCTCGGCCTCGATAGCGCAGGTACACAGGGCGCGTCTTTTCGACGGCAGGGAAGTGGCGGTGAAGGTACAGCGTCCGCAGATAGCCGACCAGATCGCCATTGATCTCGAAATCATGCGGCATTTCGCCTTCCTCGTCAAACGGCACCTGCAGGGGCTGGGGGCTTTCGAACCCGAAAAGTTCGTTGACGAATTCGCCAATGCCGTTCGCAAGGAGCTCGATTTCACGATCGAAGCCGTGAACATGCGGCATTTCGCCCATAATTTCAGGAACGATCCGACGGTACACATTCCGTATGTCGTCGCCGCTCTCTCCGGGAGAAAGGTCCTTACCACGGAGTACATCGACGGGATCAAGATCTCCCGGGTGGGGGAGCTGTGCAAGGCGGGATGCGATCCACGGGAAATCGCGCGACGGGGGGCTTCCGCGGTATTGCGCCAGATTTTCATCCATGGTTTTTTTCATGCGGACCCTCACGCTGGAAACATCCTTATCGAACCGGGTAATATCATCTGTTTTCTCGACCTCGGGATGACCGGAATTCTTTCTCCAACCGGAAGAAACCGCCTGAGCGCCATTGTCGTGGGAATTGTCCAGCAGGATCCCGCACGGATCGTCACCGCGCTCTCGGAGATGTCGTACCGTCAGCCACAGCATCGGGAAGAACTCGAGTATGAAGTTTCGGAAATGATACAGGAGTATGGATCACGATCGCTTGCCGGGATCAATGTCGGTGAGGTGCTCACTCGTCTTTCGAAGCTGATGTCGGAGCATCAGATCCGGATCATGCCCGGTTTCTATCTTCTTATGAAATCAATTGTCACGATCGAGGGAATCGGTTACCGGCTCGATCCTCAGTTCAACATGGTTGATCACCTCGCACCTTTCGTACGCAGGATGGTCGGTGAACAGTACGATCCCAGAACTCTTCTCCGGGACGGAAGCGCTGCAGCCGGCGATCTTCTCCATCTCTTGAGGGACCTGCCTTCGGAAACCCGCGAAATGCTGCAGCTCATAAAGGCCGGGCAGATCAAGTTCGAATTCGAGCATCGCGGGCTTGAACCGATAACGCGGAAATTCGATCAGGTGATCAATCGCCTTGTATTCGGGCTTGTCCTTTCTTCGCTCGTGATCGGTTCCTCGATCGTGATTCTGTCCGACATTCCTCCCAAGGTCTACGGTCTGCCGCTTATCGGCCTGGCGGGATTCCTGACTGCGGGGATAATGGCTTTCTGGCTGCTCATTACCATCGTTCGCCATGAAAAAATGTGAAGCCGGTTCCCGCGGGCTAAGGAAATCACCGGTGCCGATCGCCGGACAGGCTTTTTTGCCTGAATTTCCGGGATTCCCCTCCCAACCCCTTCGGCTCCCCGGGGTTTCATGATACAGCTCGCCCCTGCGCATGATATTCCTTACGGCATAAATGTTTGTGTATCACACTTGAATCTTCTATTTTTAAAGTTTACGCCGGACGAGGCGTCCGGCACGGATGAACATATCGGTACCTGATTTACAGGAGACCCGACGAGGTCTTTCCGGGTACACGAACAATTCAAAGGAGTGAAGAGTGGCAAAGCTGATCGGAAAAGCTGTCGTGGCTCAGGGCGGGGGGCCGACTGCGGTAATCAACCAGAGTCTTGTCGGGGTGGTCCTCGAAGCCCGCAAATTCGGTTGTATCGAGAACGTGTACGGGGCAATGCACGGTGTGAGCGGAATCGTCAAAGAAGAGTTTATGGATCTGACACAGGCAACCACTCACAATCTCGAAATGGTCGCCAATACGCCTTCTTCCGGAATGCTTTCCACGCGTGATAAACCGGATGCGGAGTATTGTGCGAAGATTTTCGAGGTCCTGAAGGCTCATGGCGTCCGATTTTTCTATTATATTGGAGGGAACGACTCCGCCGACACCTGCCGGATCGTCAATGAAAACGCCCAGAGCGCGGGCTACGAACTGCGGGTAATCCATATTCCCAAGACGATCGACAACGATCTTCTTGTGACCGATCACTGTCCCGGTTTCGGGTCGGCCGGCCGGTTCGTCAGCCAGGCTTTCGCCGGCATAAATCTTGATAATCGCAGTATTCCGGGCATCTATATCGGTGTGATAATGGGTCGCAACGCAGGGTTTCTCACCGCGGCGAGCATCTTTGCCAAAAAGTATCCCGACGATGGACCTCATCTCGTCTATGTTCCGGAAAAGGCCTTCGATCAGGATAAATTCCTTACCGACGTCGAACGTATCTATCGTAACAACGGCAGGTGTGTGATCGCGGTTTCCGAAGGCATCAGCAATGCGGACAAAGAGCCTATCGTGGCTTCGCTCACGAAAACCCAGGAGAAGGACGCCCACGGTAACGTGCAGCTTTCCGGCACCGGCGCTCTGGGGGATGCTCTTGCGGACCTCATCAAAACGAAGCTGAAAATAAAGCGGGTGCGCACCGATACTTTCGGGTACCTGCAGCGGAGTTATCTGGGCACCGTTTCGTCGGTTGACCAGAACGAGGCGCGTGAAGTCGGGGAAAAGGCGGTGCAGTTCTCCGTGTGGCACAATGTGGACGGCAGTGTGGCTATCCGAAGAACAGGCGACTACTCGGTAGAATATTTCCTGACACCTTTGGCTACGGTTGCGCGAAACACCAAATCGATGCCCGATGAATTCATCGATTCCGCCAACTCTACCGTGACCGAAGCGTTCAAGTCATACGCTCGCCCGCTCGTCGGTCTGCTGCCCCAATATGACCGTATCTGGGCTCCCAAGGTGCCCAAGATTTTAAACAGAAGCTGATATCGCCCCTGCCGGCCTGCCTGCCGGCAGGGGTTTCCCGCTCAAGGGAGGCCTTGAATTTTTCTACATTTTTTTGAAACCCTGCATCGCAGCGTGTTCGAGCCCCGGTTTTATCTCGAGGTGCCTGCGATGCGGCCACGCAAAATTCTTAATTTTCTTCTCCTTTTGGTCCTTTTTTTCTCGTTTCTCTCTTCCATCGCAGCAACCTGGTTTCTGATCGGCGGAAAGAGAAACGTCGCCGGTTTGATCGCAACCGCTTTCGAGGGAATGGAAATCCGGGATGGAGTACTCCATCCCCGGTCCGGACAACCGTATGTTCCTCCTCCCTATCTGATCACTCCCATCATGAACCAGCTGCTCGGTCTTCCCGCCATGTTCAATCACCAGGCCGATTCACTGGTAGTTGTCGACACTTCGTCAACTTCCGGAATACCGCTCAGGATTCCGGCGATACTCCTCAAGGCGCGAAACATCGTCGTGGTGCTTGCGGAGGAAACCGTAATGGAATTTCCATATGAGAATGTGATGCTTGGAACCAGGGATCTGGTCTTCACCGAGGAACGGATTTCCGCGTTTTTGAAGAAACATGCGGTCACCATTTTTTTAGGTTATTTCATTTCAGCGGTCGTACACGAAGCGGCACTCTTCTTCTTCAGCATCTTTTTTTTGGCTTTTGCAGCGTTTATTTTCAGATTGGATCGCTCACGCACATTGAAGGAATGTGTGAAAACAGCCAGTTTCGCCATTTCGCCCATCGCCATTGGAAACACGCTCATCGCCTTTTCCGGTGTAAAAGTGGAATGGACGTGGCATATACTCATTTTTCTGTCGACAATCGTAATGTTCAGGGCCATAATGGCGATTAACGGGACGAACAAGGATTTACGGGGAACAGATCAGTAATGCTTCATCTCGAACATAAAAAAGGCGATCCCGACCGCCTTGATGGGCGGGTGACGGTGTATGCGAAAATCGATATCGATTCTTCGGATCTCGATAACGTCAAGCATCCCATCGGATCGATGATTCACAACGGCCTGCTCGTAGCCCAGGGGAATTTCAGGGAGCAGAACAGTCTCAAAGATTTTCTGAAATCCGAAATGGGATTGTCGGTTGAAGATGACCTTGGAGAAGGGCTGTCGGAGCTGGTGGACCGCATGAGCGGTATCGAGTCGGCGCTCGATCCGCAGAAGCTCAAGGACAGGCTGGAAAATCTCGGCGATTTCGAGGAGTTCATCCCTACGCCGGCGAAAGTCGTGCCATTTCATTCCGAACGGGAGATCATCGAGCAGGAAGGGGACGTATTCTACACAGGGACGTTCAAGAATATCGGCAACGCGGTACTGAGCGTCAATGCCGTACCGATCGTGTACCAGGCCAGATTTCGGGAACAGGAAATGCAGCACGTTCGTAACGAGATCGAGTCGCTCATAGCCCAGATCGAACAGGCCGGAGTATCGGAACATGAAACAACGATTCCGGAGACCGATATCGAGGAACGCCTGCTCAGGGAGTTCATTCCGAACATGCTCTATTGCCGTAGGGAAAAAGGCCAGTTCGCCATAGCGCAAAAACAGCTGAGGACATTCCTGAGCGGGTACCGCTTTCCGGCCGACATCGATGCTCTAATCGATCTGATCGGCTCCAATGAAGCGCTCCAGAAACGTGAGTACACGCTGCTCGAGCTTTATGCGAAAAAAATAGCATCTGTCAGCAGAGAAGATTTCAGTGCCGCGGAGCGGCACTCGGCCCGGATTCAGCGGCTCCTTGAAGGAGGGGCGATGGATTCTCCCTCCGGGCAGTCCTGATATCCATCGGAGAAAACTTATGATCACCAATCCCAATGATATCGTCGAGGAACTGGTGGCCGACCTCTCGGCCGTGTACGGAAGCCGCCTGCTGAGCGTAGTCATGTACGGAAGCGCAGTTTCACACGAATATAGACCAGGAAAATCCGATGTCAATATTGCGATCCTGCTGACCGACGCTTCCATTTCCACGGTGCGGGAATGCGTGCCTGCCCTCTCACGGTGGATCCGGCGCGGAGTGGCGGTTCCGCTGTTTCTGACACCGGAATACGTCGCATCGTCCCTCGACACCTACCCCGTCGAGTTCCTGGATATAAAGCAATCTCACCGTATTCTTTACGGCGACGATTTCCTCTCCGGACTGACTTTGAGGAAACACGATTTGCGCCTGCAATGCGAACGCGAATTTCGAGGCCTCATCATACACCTCAGGAAAGGATTCGTCGCCGACGCTGCCCGCCCGCGCCGGCTCGATCGCACGCTCGAACTGACCGTCCGATCGCTCCTTCCGCTGTTCAAGGCGGTGCTGGTGCTTTACGATAGAAAAATCCCCTCCTCGAAGGCGGAAACGATCGCTGCGGTCGAGGACCTGTTCGGGCTCGGCCCTTCCGCCCTGTCCGAGATCAACAACCGGAAACGGAACGTGCCGG
>CAZGVZ010000093.1:7198-10070 GCA_964529145.1 uncultured Fibrobacteraceae bacterium
GTACGCATCGTCGAGGAACTCATTTCCCGTATCGATCGTCTGAGCGTGGAAACGACCGGGACAGACACGAAAACAACGGACGGCTAATCAGACCTATGCGCCAAGATACCCTGCTGCTTGCCCGGATCATTGAAAACACCCCTATCGGCATCGTAGTGGTCACCATCGAGGGGAAGATCCATTACATGAACCGTTTCGCCGAACAACTTTTCAATATCGAATGCGACAAGAGCATCAACCGTCCCATCGAGGAGTTCATCGCGGTGTACCGGCAGGGCATTTCCTGGGACGAGTTGTGGCGGCATATCGTCCAGGGCACTGTCACCGAAACCACCCTGATGCTCCAGCCCGTAGACCGCAACGATATCATGTGTAAAGTCAATCTGTTTTCCGTGGGGGCCAACGACCCTATGCCGGAGTCCATCGCCATGATTTTCAGGGACATAACCCAGGAAAATCTGTTCAACGAGCAAATCGAAAAAAAGAACATCGAAATGGCGAAAATGAACTCCGAGCTTATACGATGGAACGCGGAACTCAAACGGGTTTCGGAACTGAAGTCGAACTTTCTCAGTATCGCTTCACACGAATTGAAGACTCCGCTCACTTCCATCAAGGGATATTCGGATATCATCATCGACAATATGCGGGACAAGATCGATGATGGTGTGTACCGGATGATCGAAAGCATCAATCGCGCCGCGGACCGTCTCCACAAGGTGGTCAACAGCATTCTGGACGTGACGCGTATCGAACAGAAAAGACTGCGGCTGAAACCCGAGATGCTCGATCTTGCGGCTGTGGCGAAGGATTGCATAGACGATCTGGGACAGTTCTCCCTTAAACGCGGAATCACGTTCAGCTGCGATTTCCCGGAAACTCTTCCCGATTTTTACGGAGACAAGATGCGTATCCAGCAGGTTTTTACAAACCTGTTCAGCAACGCGATAAAATTTTCCCCGGACGGATCGAAAGTGGAGGTCGCCATCGCGGTGGAGGAGCAGGACCATTTTCATATTACCATTCATGATTATGGAGTAGGAATCGATAAGGACGAGCAGAAAAATATCTTCGATGCCTTTTATGAAGTGGGCAACGCCAACCGTCACAGTACCGACTTCGCCAAATTCATGGGAGGCGGGACAGGTCTCGGGCTATCTATTGTCAAAGGTATCGTCGAACGGCATGGCGGAAGGATATGGGTCGAGAGTGAAGGTGTGCGGGAGAATGAATTCCCGGGAAGTACGTTTCATGTCATCCTGCCGCTTCATGCCGAGATAGGGTGGGATGACGATGAAACGAAAACGCTTGTGGTCGAAAACAGCCGGGAGGACGCGGTAGATATTGAAGAGATCGCCGATCTGATCAATGAAAAACCGATCATTCTTTTTATCGACAGCGATCGTGAAGCGGTGGAGATCGCACGTATGGTGCTCGAAAACGCCTTCGAGGTTCTTGTCGCGGAGAGCGGTGAATTGGGCCTTGCGCTGGCCTTCTCGCGCCGGCCGTCGGTCATCCTCATGGATTCTTATCTGCCCGGACTCGATGGGTACCGGATCTGCAGAATTCTGCGGAGCCAGGATGAAACCCGGGATATTCCGATCGCGTTTTTTTCCGCAGGTACCCAGAACAGCGAGATCCAGAAGTGTTTCGCGAGCGGTGCGGATGATTTTATCGTAAAGCCGTTCAGCGGCAGGGAACTGGTGGACAAGATCTGGCGGTTGTTGATGAAAAAGAAAGAGGAGAACACGTTCAAATAGGATCGCTTTCCCGTCCACGATCCTTATGGAAACACAGCGAACTCCGGCTATATCTGCTTACCGTTCGATGCCATTACCTGCCTCGGTAAGAGAGGTCAATGTGATCCCTATGGGATTTTCAGCAAGGGGACCACGGCGTTGTCACTCCGTTCCTTAAGCGTAAGGAATCCAGTGCTTTCGGCACTGTTTCTTTTAACCGCTTTCGGCCATGGGGCAGGACAGCAACTTCGGGCGTAAGACGCCCGTCCGTCTTTTCGCGGGCAGTTCCCGCTCAAGCCGGACCACGGCTTTTAGCCGTGGTGGTTGATTCTGAGAATGAGTGAGACATGGTCGATGCTCAAGTGAAATTTCTTCGAGATGGTGATGACGTCGAGCCCCTGACGCGCACTTTCGATCACTTTTTTTTCCAGGCTCCCCTTCGACTTCGGGTCTTCCTGCCGTACCTCGTCCGGAATAGACGGAAGAACGGGGATCACCGGCATGTCGAAAGGAGTGTGAGGCCGCTCCCGGTCGAGGCGTTCGCGAAGCTTTCGTGAACCGGTATCGGTAATTGGGAGAGGAACTGGAGACCGATCAGGAACGCCGTCCTGCTCCGGGAATGCAGATTGCGGTTTCCGCAATGTCTGAGGTGCGGAACCGCCTGATTGGAACGAAGCAGCGGGGACGGGCGCGGGAGAACCCTTTTTTATTTTTTGGAGTCGGTGACGTGATCGGCGTGAGATAAACGCGCGGATCGATCCAGTGATAAGCAGAGATCCGCTGAAAAGGGCAAAAACAGCTACTATTCCTATGATCCAATCGAAAGGGGTTTCAGGTTTTTTCAGGAATACACGCACGTCTTTTCGAGATGACGCTGCAGGGGAAGTGGTCGAAGCGGTTTCTATATGATCGCGTATCGCACGCAAGGAGTCCCGAAACGATTTCTGCAGGAGTTCGACTTCGGAAATCGCCAGGCCGCTTCTTTTCAGGTTTTGTTTAAGCAGGTCCAGCGAATCCATTTTATTCAGAAGCCTGCGCTGCTTTTCCGTCAGGGAGGAAAGCGAGGCCGGGACGGCAGCGGAATCAGCTGCGGCGGCGACGCATACGGCACAGGCGATGAACAATGGAAAGAG
>CAZGVZ010000093.1:10080-10627 GCA_964529145.1 uncultured Fibrobacteraceae bacterium
GAAAGAGACGAAGCTGTACGGTTTTCATTCTACGAACTAAGATATATCGTGATTACAATTGTGTGCAATGCAATCACGTTTTTGCTATACTATCATGGAAGACACGGAAGCCGGCTGTCGTCGCTTTCCCGATTTATTGCCAAGTTGTGCAATACATTGTATATTTTTTTCATTCTTAACCCGAAGTCTGAGTCATGGCCATCAAAATAGTCGTTTTTTATAACAACGAACTCCTGAAAACCTACGAGCTGGACGAACCGGTCATCTCGATCGGACGTTTGCCGGAGAATACCATTTCAATTGCCAATATGGGGGTTTCACGCCGGCACGTGAAGATCGAGGAAGATACGGACCACTCCTATTTTCTTTCGGACCTCAATTCCCTGAATGGAACATATGTCAATGGGAAAAGGGTCAAGAAAGTATCGTTGCACAGCGGCGACAAGATCGCAATCGGTAAATACACCATTCTTTATGAAGAGACTGGATTCCGGCCGGAACAACCTCTTTCCGAGCCGATGAGCGGACCTGAAAAACCGGCTGCACG
>CAZGVZ010000094.1:0-10344 GCA_964529145.1 uncultured Fibrobacteraceae bacterium
CGAGGAAAAAGCCGGGCAGCGACATCCCGAAATAGGAGATGAACGACATCACGCGGTCTCCCCACGAGTACTGGTGTACCGCGGCGTAGATTCCCAGGGGAATCGCGATTATCCAGGTGAAGATGATGGAGAATATCGAAAGAAGCATCGTATTGAGCAACCGCTCGGCTATGACATTGAAGACCGGCGCTTCACGCGAGAACGAATACCCAAAATCGAGCCGGACAAGTCTTCCCAGCCAGTGGATGTACTGAACCGGAGCAGGTTTGTCGAAATGATATTTCTCCTCGATCTGCCTGACGGTCTCAGGACTAATCCTAGGGTCGAACCGGTACTTCGCGAGTATGTCGCCCGGCGCCAGGTCGATGAAAAGAAACGTGAGAAACGACATGAGCAGCAGCTGAGGAAGTGAAATGAGCGCACGTCTGATTATTTCATCACGCATTCGCGATACGACCGGTCTTCATTTGATGAACAGGTACTCACGATTGTGCAGCAGTCCTCCATTGAGCGAGGGATTGAGATTGCCGAACCTGTCGGCAATGCAGTAGATCCTCTCGGGAAGCACTGTATAGATCAGGGGCAGACGATCGGCGACGATTCTCTGCCATTCGTCATAGATGATTTTCCGTTTGTCGTCGTCGATTTCCTTGACCCCGAGATCGAAAAGAGTGTCGATCCGGGCCTCCCATGGAGTCGCGGGTGTCTTCTGCCGCGGATACCACATATGCAGGGTTCCACTCGAGTGCCAGACATTTTTCCCGAAATGAGGTTCCACACCCCCGGTAAGTCCCATGAGCACCGCGTCCCATTCGAATGGAGGATTGTCTATTTTCTGGACCAGGCTGTTGAATTCGAGCACCTGATAATGGATCTTGCACCCCAGTGCCTCGAGATCCTTCCTGATTATTTCCGCGATTCTCCCCCTGACCACGTTGCCGCTGTTTGTGACGAGGGAGAATTCGACCCTGTGCCCTCCGGCGTCCTCGAGAATTCCGTCGCCGTCCCGGTCGGAAAAGCCCTCGTCCGCGAGCAGTTTTTTCGCCTTCGAGATGTCGTAGGGATATTTCGTCACTTCGGAATTGTAGAAAAATCCTTCCGACGGCGTCATGGGGGACCATTGCGGGTACCCGAGGCCGTTCATCACTATGTCTATCATATTCTGTTTGTCAAGAGCATGGGCCACCGCCCGGCGAAAATTGACGTTGGTGAACCACGAAAGCTTGACCGAATCGACATATTGCCTGCCCGATTTCGGGTCGCGGTCACGGTTCTGGTTGAAGAAAAGAAAACTGCTCCCCGTGGCCGGACCCAGCCGGAAAACGATATACTTACCGGCTGCCTCGTCCTTCCTGAGCCCGGGATAGTCCTCTCCCTTCGCTTCGAGGTAGTCGACCCTGCCCTGCTTGAATTGCAGAAGTTCCGCGTTCTGATCGGCCACTATGGTGTAGACAACCCGATCGAGATAGGGGAGCCGTGTCCCCGCGCTGTCGGTTTTCCAATAGAGAGGATTGCGTTTGAAAACGACCTTCTGCGAGGAGAGATAGGTGTCGAGCAGGAAAGGGCCGGTGCCGACCATCTGATCGGGAGGTGTTTTTATGCCGAGTTCTGTTGAAAAGGTCTTTTTTCTGACGAATTTTCCGTACCGGTGTTTCGGAAGAATCTCCTGCGACATCGTACGCAGGAATGGAGCGTAGGGAAAGGGCAGCGTGAAGACTGCTGTAAGGCTGTCGGGAACCGCAATCCCGATCTCCCGGCCCTCGATCAGGAAAATGTCCCTTGACGAGTTTGGAGTTATGTCCCGGTTGTAGATCAGGTCCTTGAACGTGAACTCAACGTCGCGGGCACTGAACGGCTTTCCGTCGGACCAGAGCACACCCGGACGGATATGGAACGTCCAGGTAAGCCCATCCGGGGAAACATCCCACGACTGGGCGAGATTGGGTTCCGGAAGCAGTGTCACTCCATTCGCGCGCACGAGACCTTCGTAGATATACGAGGTGAATTCGGTGGTGGTCATTTCAGTGGAAGTGATCGGATTGAACGATTTGGGATCGGAAAAGGTGGAAAGCACCATCTCCCCTCCCTGTGTACCGATCGCAGGAGTGAATTCAAGCGCCTTTTTCTGGAGCTGTTCATAATCGATCCCGCGGCTTAGGGTACTGTCGCTGCCGCTTCCGGGCTGGGATCTGGAACCGGAGCACCCCTGAAGTGCCATGAACGAGAATGCCAGAACGAAAACGATAACGGATTTTTCACGTTTCATTAGATCTCCTGTCGTAGTGCGCGGAGCTTTCCACTACTCTGCGATCCGCAGTGGAAATGATCGCCGCCGGCAACCCTGCCGTTTATAGCGCAGGAAGTCCCGTGCCGGAAAAACACCGGTCCACGGATACCGGATCCCTTCGCGTTACCTCACCGGGTACCGCAAAAAGGATCCCCTACATGGAAAAGCTTTTATGAAAATAGCATGTATCGCATGAATGTACAACCTGCATGAGAGAACAAGCTCCAGGTCAATATGGTGCCGCGGCTGCCGGACTCCATCTGTTCCGGAACGATTCACTCTCACAAATTCGTTCGATCTCCTTCATTTCCTCCCAACTCCATCCTTCCTCCCTGCACTGGAAACCCAGGATCGAGGAAAAACCGTGCTTCAAGGCCGGTACCAGTCGCTCTTCCGTCAATGTCTCGTCGACTTCCCGGAGCGAGATGCTCTTCTCTGCGAGCAGAATGGTCTGCCGGATGCGCTCCTCCTCCGAAACGCGAAGATACCTGGGAAGAAGACGGTAAGAAACGGTGAGCGGAAGAGACCCGTGCTGAACTACCGAGTTCGCGTTGCGGTACTGGGCCGACCCAATCAGTTTTCTCCCGTTGACCATGACCTCGTTACGGCTGGGTGCGATGAAACAGGGCAGTTTCACCTCATTTCCCGGCCTGATCAACTGACCGGCGCTGTCGTGAACATCCGCGGATACGCCCGCTCTGAGAAGTCCGGCTACAAGGCACCGGGTGATTACCGAATAGGTCGATTCGACGTCAGAACCCATAGAGGAGACGGATCTGGGGAAAATACAGCTGTAGGTCAGGTCCTCCCGGTGCAGCACGGCCCTCCCTCCCGTCGGGCGCCTGATCCATGCGATACCGTCATTGGCCATGGCTTCGAAATCGAGCTGCCGGAAGGCATCCTGTGCCTGTCCCAGTGTGATCGAAGCCGGATGCCAGGAATAAAAACGTACCGTTACGGTACTGCCGGACGCGCACCGATCCATTATGAAAAGATCGGCAGCCATATTGAACGCGGGCGGATGCTGGGTATCCACAATGAACCTGATCGCGGTATCCATGGAGGTAAAAATAGCACCTATTCACGGCGCAAAGAATATTTTCTACCTTCCGTTCCCATTCCCGGAACTTCGAACAACGTGTTCGCTCAGGAGGAGCTCATGGAACCATCGGCAATAGGAATAGATCTTGGAGGTACCAATCTTAAGGGCATCATCATATCCCAGAAGGGCGAATGGCGTCACCTCACCAGGATTCCCACCGAAGCGGAAAAAGGCGGTGCCCATGTGATGAGCAATATCCTCAGCCTGATTGATCAGCTCATCCGTAAAGAGGGGTCGAGCGGCCATATCCTCGGTGTGGGAGTGGGAACACCCGGCTTCGTGGGCCAGGACGGCACAGTGGACGGAGCGGAGAATTTGCCGGGCTGGAAAGGAACAAGACTTTATATTCCGATTATGGAGCGATACGGATTCAAGGCAATCGGCGCGAACGACGCCACGGTCGCCGCGCTGGCGGAGGCACGGTACGGAGCCGGGCGGGGTGTCAGAAACATGGTCCTCCTGACCCTCGGTACAGGCATCGGGGGCGGCATAGTCATCGATCACAAACTCTACACCGGAACTTTCGGAATGGCGGGGGAACTGGGCCACATCATCGTCCAGACAGGCGGCATCCAGTGCAACTGCGGTCTCAGAGGGTGCGTCGAGCGGTACGCGTCCGCGACCGGGATTGTATATCTTGCAAAGAAATTCAGCGACGAGGTTCCTGCGGGCAAAGACACACCCTTCAGCGCTCTCGTGAAGGAGAACCCCGGCGCGATCACCTCGAAGGCCGTCTATGACTTTGTCAATAAAGGTGACATGGTCGCTCTGAAAGTCCATGAAACCATCTGCGAAATGCTCGGCCGCCTGATCGGGATCGTATGCAATTTCCTTTCTCCCGACCGAATCGTTCTGGGGGGCGGGGTGATGAACGCCGGAAAGATCATCCTTGACACGGTCGCCCGGTACGCCGCAGGTAACTGCTGGCCCATGATCTGGGAGAAGTGTGACATGGTGATTGCCGAACTCAGTGAGGATGCGGGTGTGCTCGGGGCTGGGGCGATGGTGTTCGACGCGTTCGGCGGAGGCCTCAACGTGGCTATCTGAATCGGGAATAGCGGTGCCCACGGTTCTCAACTTCCACCGCCTCATGCAGGGCACGCCAGGGCGTGCCCCAATAGTCCATGGAGAACAAATGCATCGCATTCCAGGGTGCCGTCTCACTACACCGGCAGAACCGGTGGCTCCTCTAACCGGACCCTGGAAGGATTTCTACAGAAGCTTTACTACAAGTAATGGAAACGGACCCCGGGGCCGGGAGTGGCCGCATCGATCAGGACTCGGTACCGCGCTCCCTCATGCATGCGACTCTCTCCACGGCACGATCCTTACCGGATCGCCTGCGACGGCGGGAAAGGCTGAACGTGTTCACTATCCGCAGCGATGAACTTTCGGTATCCGTACTCGATCCCCTCACGGATCAGTCCCTCCTGGGTTCCAGGTATTGCACCGGGGGATACATCTGGCAGATTACCGATCGTCTCATGGGAAGGCCGCTTCTCTCCGGACCGGCATATCCCGGCACCTCACCACCTCCGTTCGACGGTCAGGGAGCTCCCGAAGCTTTTGTAACTCCGCTTGGGGAAAAAGACCCCCCGGTTGGAGGTACGGTGACGATGATCGGGGTGGGAACCGTACTGCGTTTGAGCGAAAAGACCCCTTTCCATCCCCGCGAGAATCCGACCGTGATCAGGTTCTGCGAATGGGAAATCTCTGCTGGCAACCGAAGCGTATGCATGTCGACCCGCCAGACGGGACCGGGCCATGCGGTTTCCTTGTCAAGGAGAATCGAGGTGGAGGACCGTACAGTCACCTCGGCCACGGAAATAACAAACAGGTCGGGCATGGAACTGACCCTGCGCTGGTTTCCTCACCCCTTCTTTCCGCTCGACCCCTCAAACCGCTGCCTGCGTCTGCCATTCCGTTTTTCCGTTCCGGAGAATCCCGGATTTTTCAGGGATAGCCAGGGAAACGTTTCCATGAAGCAAGGGTTCGACTGGACCCGAGGCTGTTTTCTGCCGCTCGATATAGCTGCGGATACCGCATTCGATGCTGAAGTGTACCACCCTCTGATACACCCGGTACGCATCACCTGCTCATATATCCTCGAATCGCTGCCTCTGTGGGCGAATGCCGCCACGTTCTCCCCGGAGCCGTACCTTTGTCTGAAGCTCGCCCATGGAGAGACCGGATCATGGAACATCGAATACCGATTCGGGCCATGATCCGCCCGGGCATGCGGATTAAACCCTTTACCACTTAAAGGAGAACTATGCGAGGCGGCAAGATCTTATTTTCATTAAGGGACCTTGCCCAACATTAACGCATCCGGAAAGTGACTCAGAATGAAACGTCTTTTTCTCGCCATACCTCTGCCGGAGCATGTCATCGACGACATCAGCGCCACCTACCAGGCCATTCCCGGCGCTCGATGGATGAGCGATAATCAGCTGCACGTCACGCTCCGTTTCCTGGGCGAAACCCCCGGCAATCAGGAATCGACACTTGTCGAAGCCCTCAGGTCGGTATCCGTTCCACCTTTCCGGCTTCTTCTCAAGGGTGTGGGATATTTCCCTCCTCGTGGCGATGCGCGAATCCTGTGGGTAGGTATCGTGGATGAACCGGCGCTGGCACGCCTGCACACGCAGGTCGAAAACGCTTCGGTACGATCCGGTTACGATCCTGACAAAAGAAAATTTTCTCCTCATATTACCGTGGCGAGACTCGGCAGTGCCCACCCTGCCCGCGTGGCGCGGTTTCTGGCCTCCAACAACCTGTTTTCGACCGGACCGTTCGAGGTGAAAGAGTTCCGTCTTTATTCGAGCCATCTCGGTAAAGAAGGGGCACATTACTCGGAAGAGGCCACCTTCGTACTGAGTCAACTACCATCGTCATAGGCGGTGATTTTGTCCGAAGGGGCGATATCCCGCGGAAAACTGGAAGAATGCATTGCATTCCAGGGTGCCGTCTTGCTCCATCGGCAGAGCCGGTGGTTTTTCACTCTGTTCAGTAAGCTAAAGGAGTCCGGTGGCCCCGGCGACTTCGTATCGTACCGCTTTCCTAAAAAAATTCTTTCACACAGCAAGTAATGAAACAGAAGTGCTATGAGGCACGCTCTCCGGCTGTTTTCATCCGGGGGAAGCATAGCGCATTCCTTTCGATCGGCAGCCGGACTTTCGTCATTTCGGGCCGGTTTCGACCATGACATCCGCGATCGAAGACCTCTTGTGAATACGCCTGCGCTCCGCGAAATCAAGAGCCGCGTCAATACTCCTGTTGACGATGAGCTCTTCCGGAAATCCGGTTTTTTCAAGGAGCGGAACTACGGCACTGTCGTCTCCGAGTTCCAGGATCGCGTGGGTATCGCTATTGACGGCGATCGGACACCCGCACTCCCTGCACGCGGCTATCAGCTCCACCGCTTCGGATTCGCTGCTGCGGGCATAACGGACTTTGGAGTTATTGAGTTCAAGAACACAGCCTGATTCCTTTGCGCCTTCCGCCAGTCTCCTGTAGTCGACAGGGTACACCGGATCGTTCGGATGCGTGATTATATCGATCTCCGGGTTCAGGCGTAACGCTCTGAGCAGCATATCGGTATATGAGCCGCTCGAAAGACCTTTTGCGATGTTCGGATGAATCCCACAGAGCACGATATCGAGATACTTCAGATATGCACGGGGGAGATCGATCGCTCCCTTTTCATCGAGCAGATTGCATTCCACGCCCTTGAAAATCCTTATTGACGGATCGGGCGATTCAAACCGCTCGAAAAAAACGGAATTGAGGCGGCCGCCCAGGGTCTGTCCGTGATCGGTCACGGCAAATCCCTTCAACCCGATCGCCTTTGCACGAGACAACAGCTCGAGAACGGTGTGCAGCCCGCACATGCTGAATATCGAATGTACATGGAAATCGAAAGAGATCACCTTTCACCCCTGTCGAGAATCGTGTTCCGTGTCTCCACGAGCTCACCATTCACCGATCTGTCCGGAGATTGCGTTAGGTATTCAAAGCGCGTTTTTTTATGAATCGTTTCATTTTGGATGCACACAGCGATTGAATTTTCCACGATTTTCTTCGTTCGTTCCACCCCTATCCCGGCCTTCCCCAGTTAACGGGGGAAGGCCGGGATAGGGATAAATCAACCATTAATTGATCGTTCGATTAAGGCATAAAGAAGGGCAGGACCGAGTTACCGGCCCTGCCCTCATTGATTCTCAAACCGTATGCCACTCTATTTTTTTCGGCCTGACTTTTTCACTACCTTCGCCGGCGCTTTTCTGGCAACTGTCTTTTTAACCGGTATCTTTTTGGCGACCGCTTTTTTTGCGGGGGTTTTCCTGGCCGAAGCCTTTTTCATGGCCGCTTTTTTAGCGACGGCTTTTTTAGCAGGTGCCTTTTTTGCGATCGCTTTCTTCGCGGGAGTTTTCCTGGTCGGAGCCTTTTTCACGACCGCCTTTGGAGTTTTTTTCGCCGCTGCCTTTTGTGCGGCTTTGCCCTCCACGGCAGCCTGGGCGGCAGCCAAACGTGCGATAGGTACGCGGAAAGGTGAACAGGAGACGTAATTCATCCCGACCCGGTGGCAGAACTTGACCGAATCCGCATCACCTCCATGTTCACCGCAGATCCCCACCTTGAGATTCGGACGGGTAGAGCGTCCGCGTTCGATACCGGTTCGTATCAGTTCGCCTACGCCTTCCTGATCGATCGTCTGGAACGGATCGGAGGGAAGTATCTTGCCGTTGAGGTAATCGGAAAGAAAACCGCCGATATCGTCACGGGAGAAACCGAAACTCATCTGAGTGAGATCATTGGTGCCGAACGAGAAAAATTCGGCCGCTTCGGCCATCTTGTTCGCGGTAAGCGCCGCACGGGGGATCTCGATCATGGTACCGAACATGAACGGAATCTTGCCGAGGCCGAGTGTCCGGCAAACTTCCTTGTAAACCTCATCGACGATTTTCCGCTGATGGACGAGCTCGTTCGCGGTGCAGGTAACCGGGATCATGATCTCCGGAAAAGCTTTCTTTCCCTCTTTGACGAGTTCTCCAGCTGCAGTCAGAATCGCCCGAATCTGCATTTCGGAAACTTCAGGGTAGGTGACTCCCAGACGTACACCCCGGTGTCCGAGCATCGGATTGTTCTCCTTGAGGCCGTCGCCCCGTTTTTTGACTTCGCTCGCGTCGATCTTCAGCTCCTGGGCCATCGCGGCGATTTTGTCGTCGCTATGGGGCACGAATTCATGCAGAGGCGGATCGAGCAGGCGTATGGTGATCGGAAGACCGTCGAGGACCTCCATCGTCGCCTTGATATCCTTTTTCACGAATACCGAGAGTTCATCGAGAGCGGCTTTGCGTTCCTCCACAGACCTGCTCATGATCATTTTACGCAACAGGAAAAGCGGCTTGTCGCTGCCTTCACCGTAGAACATGTGCTCGGTACGGAACAGCCCTATTCCTTCGGCCCCGAACTGGACCGCTTTTTTCGTGTCTTTGGGAGTATCGGCATTGGTCCGAATCTTGAGCTCGCGGACTTTATCGCACATGACCATCAGATTGCGGTACGATTCGTTATGTTCGAGATCCACGTCGACCAGCGTCAATTTTCCTTCGTACACCAGTCCCTTGGTACCGTTGAGCGATATCCAGTCGCCTTCCTTGATAGTTTTACCGGATCTGGTCTTGAATGCGTTGTGTCCAACCTCGATATCGGAACACCCTACCACACAGCATTTTCCCCAGCCGCGGGCCACCAGCGCCGCATGGGAAGTCATGCCGCCTTTTGAGGTTAGGATCGCCTGAGCCTTGTGCATCCCATCGACGTCCTCGGGTGAAGTTTCTTCACGTACAAGAATTACCTTTTCGCCCCGGCCGGCCCACGCGACCGCCGCTTCCGAAGTGAAAACCGCCCGACCGCCCGCTCCGCCCGGCCCCGCCGGCAGACCCTTGGCGATGGGGTTCATCGCTTTTTCCCCCACCGGATCGATCATAGGAAGAAGCAGTTCCACGAGCTGATTGGGTCCGACCCGCATGACCGCGGTTTCGAGATCGATCAATTTCTGCGCATACATTTCAGTGGCCATGCGAACCGCCGCGACACCGTTGCGCTTTCCGACGCGGCACTGGAGCATGTAGAGCGTCCCGTCCTCGATCGTGAACTCGATATCCTGCATATCGCGGTAATGCTTCTCGAGACGCCGCTGGATGTCAAAAAGCTGTTTATACAGCTCGGGGAACGACTGCTCGAGTGATGGGAGGTTTTTGCTCTGGTCGTTTTTGGAATATTCGTTGATCGGAGCGGGAGTCCTGATTCCAGCGACGACATCTTCCCCCTGAGCATTGATGAGGTACTCACCGTAGAATTGGTCCTCTCCCGTGCCGGGATTGCGCGTAAACGCCACGCCGGTCGCGCTCCGCTCTCCCATGTTGCCGAACACCATACTCTGGACGTTGACCGCAGTTCCCCAGTCGTCCGGAATACGCTCGATACGGCGATAGTCGATTGCCCGCTTGCCGTTCCAGCTCATGAACACAGCTCCGATACCGCCCCAGAGTTGATCCAGAGGTTTTTCGGGGAAAGGTTTTCCAAGGACATTCTTTACGATCTGTTTGAATTCAACGACCAGGGCCTTGAGATCCTCGGCCGTGAGATCGGTATCCTGTGAATGACCCTTTTGTTTCTTGACCTCGTCGAGCCGCTCGTCCAGAATTTTCCTGATCCCCTTACCGCCCTTCGGCTCGATTCCCGCCGCTTTTTCCATGACTACATCCGCATACATCATCACAAGGCGCCGATAGGCATCGTACGCGAAGCGTGGGTTGCCGGTTTTTTCGATGAGACCCTGAATGGTGTCGTCGTTGAGTCCGACATTGAGCACGGTATCCATCATACCGGGCATTGAACGGCGCGCACCCGAACGTACCGAGAGCAGAAGCGGATTTTTCGGGTCTCC
>CAZGVZ010000094.1:10389-10623 GCA_964529145.1 uncultured Fibrobacteraceae bacterium
TGAGCTCTTTGGGATATGTCTTCCTGTTTTCGTAATAAAAAGTACAGACTTCGGTGGTGATGGTGAAACCCGGAGGGACAGGCAGCTTCAGGTCAGGGTGGCCGGCCATCTCCGCCAGGTTGGCACCTTTACCGCCCAGAAGATTCTTCATCGATTCGTTGCCGTCCGCTTTACCGCCCCCAAACAGATAGACGTACTTCCTCATACCACCGACCTCCAATTGTTACGTGAAGA
>CAZGVZ010000095.1:0-8596 GCA_964529145.1 uncultured Fibrobacteraceae bacterium
CTTTGGAATTTGCATCCTCGAACGTGAGGTTCTGAAGGACAAGGCGGGGGCTTTCCTGGTTCTGGCAATGCGAGGTGGTCCAGTGCTGGTTCTCGTCGCAGGTGTTCATGTAGAGAATGCGCGTCTTTCCACCTCCGCTCAGGGTAACGAGTTCTCCTCCATCGATGACCACATCCTGACTGGCATCATTGAATACTTTGGCGGGCCGGTCGAGTTTCAAAATAACGGGTTGCGGGCCGCAGTCGAATACGATGACGCCTCCATCCGCCACTGCCTGAATGAAGGACTCCGGCGTGCATGACTCGGGAGTGCCGGTACCGACCACATGATCGGGATGGGTCACATCGGCAGGTCCCGCTTCCGGTGGGACCGGGTAATCGCCATCCGGATTGCCCGCGAAATTCATTGGAACGACAACACCGGAAAGCGTATAGGATTCGATCGGGATCCTCTTTTCGGAAAAGTCGTTTTTTTTCGCGACGAGTGTATCTGCAACTGAGGCGGCAGCGGAAGCGGCAAGCGTGAAACCACCGGTCATCTTCCTGTTCTCCGCCGCTTTCCCCAGGTATCGTTCTTCTCCCGTCAGAATGAGGGATTGGGCAACGATACGGCCGTTCATGGTTATCCGGGCAACCATGATTCCGGACCCCGATTGCGGGAGGAGGAGACTACGTCCAGGTTCGAGGCCGTTCAAGGTGATCGATGCCGTTCGTCTCCCGTTTCCGGAAAATAACTCCACGGTTGCATCGATGCTCCCTGAACCGTGAGAGAAGAGCATGGTTCTTCCTTTGAATGTACATTGTGGAAGCCGGGACATCGATGACATCGGCCGGAGCGTCTTCGCGGTAGACAGATGGAACCTCCCCTCCGAATTTGTGGTCGCGGAGATGCCCGGAGTCTGCGCCAGAGTGACGACAACATTCTGCAACGGCCTGCCTGACTTTGTCGTGACGCTACCGGATATGGCGATGTCGCTTGCCGCTGTGGCCGATCCGATGACGGTGAAAACGGCAATGATGCCGGGGAGCGTGAGCATTGCCCCTCCTTGTGTTCGTGCAACGGGTGTTGAATGATTATAACCCGATGGACGCTTGGGGTAAAGAGTTGTCGCCGGGGAACTTTTCGGAACTCGTCTGAATGATCTTGCCTTTTGCTTCCTGTCTGTCTCGGCCGGAGAAAGCCGGGCGGCGAATTACTTCAACGGTGGGTGTTTGTTTCTCCTTTCTTGCACCGGACAATAACGGTTGCCACAATCTTTACATACGAAAAGGATGATTTCCGCACTCAGCAGCAGGGCTGTCGCCCAGAACGCGACGAACAGGGAAGGGAATGCAGAAAGCCAGTACTGCGGAAACAGGATCAAAGGAGCGCAACCCGCGGCAGTGAGGGACATGTCCAGTGACGTATAGTTTCCATCCTTCCTGCGCGGCAGTAGCCGTGTCAGGGGACCGGGAACGAGATGACCGCATCCGGAAAAGCGGCATGAGCATTTCGAACAGGCGAAATGAAGAATGAGCACGAAACCGGTGGCGGTCGCAGCGAGATACCCGATCGCGCCCACGGGGGTTCGTCTGACGATAGCGACGAATCCGATGGCGGCCAGAGCGGTGATCATAACAAGGCTGATCAGACCGTGAAGAATACGCCGATGATGAGCATTCCGCGGGTGTGCGGGTTTCCGAAAACGATCCGAGGTCGAAATCATAGCGGATTTAATGGCACGATCAGGGTTTCGATCAGTTGCAGACCGATATTCTCCGGGAGAATGCATGCTTTTCTCCGTTGCCGTAACGTGTAATAACCCTGAGAATGTAGACGCCGGTGGAAATCTCTCCGGTTGGAATAAAAATAGAATGGCTGCCGTGTGCACGAATTCTTTTTTTCGCGACAGTCACTCCGCTTATTCCGATCAGTTCGACGGCGCCGTCATGCGTTCCGCCCGGAAGGGCGTCCAGAGTGATTTTCAGACCCCTCGCGCTTTTCAGAAACCTGATGGACGCACTCTTTCGGTCGATAGAAGAAACCACATGTTCTCCGCATCCGGATGGAGCGCAGGCGTTCCCGACGAAGGTGACATTGTCGAAGAAGGCGTCGATTTCGGTGGTTTTGACATTCCGGAATCTGAACAGGATTCTGTCCGCTTTCCTCATGTCAAGAGATCGCTGTTCGGCGGTAAGCGAGTCGAAATTCCGGGGGCGGTCCAGGTCGGCGAAAGGAACTACTGCACTTCGCCAAACTCCTCGGGTTGCCGGTATTTCTTTATGGAAAGAATTCCCCTCCGGAAGGTTGTCCGTATCATAAAATTCGAAATCGAAATGCCTGAATTTCTCGCTGGTACATACCGTCTTGTAGTCGAAATAGAGACCTGTGGCTTCAGAAAGGTCTGCCGTTTTCAGGGTTGTATCGGCGCCTGAAGAGTACCGGTCTGAATTTGAAAGCATGCAGCCGATACCGATGAACGGCTGCGTGACCTCCCCGCCGTTCCTGATGGGATTGCCGAGCTTGAAGGACACTTTCATGCCCCGGGTACCGTCGAACCCATCCGTGTTTCCGGAATCGAGATGAAGTGTTCGGGCTGAATCCCCGGGATCGGTCTGAATGCCGTCGGTAAAGATCGAATTCCTTGCGCCTGCCATACCCCAATCATCGATAAGGTACCAGGATGTTTTGAATTTACTGATTTCAGGTCCGTCCCCGCCCTGGCCCTCCTCTTCGAAGTCGGCCAGAAGCGTTCCGTGGAGTTCACCGCTCTTTCCCGGTTCCGACGATTCCACGGCCAGGACCTGAGTAAAGTAGCTGATGACCGTATCGTTGACCTCCAAATCGTCGATGATGAGCGTACCGCTGTCGGGTGTTCCTGGGAAACTTTCCAGGACCGCAAACTGGATTTTCCTGACGGAATAGCTCCGGAATTCGGCTGGCACCGATGATTCATCGAGAACGAGCTCCGAAAACGGAACAGTATACCTGGTCCACTCCCGTGCGATCTCGATTTCCTTGTTAAAAAGCGTCATCGGTTCTCCTGAAAGGACGAATTGCACGCGGACGGTGATCGTCGCGGTCGCCTTGGCGTAAAAAGAGATTTCCGTCGCCTTGTACCATTCGATACCCCCGCCTTGTGAATCGAACCAGAGTGAAGCCACCAGGCTGACCAGACGCTCGTGTGTACAACCCGAAGGCTTGCCGCCGAATTTCCATGTCAACTCACCGGCGTATCCCTCGTCGTGACCGATTCCGGCTACCGGAAGCATCCCCCACATTCCATATTCATCCTGCACGGCATTTTTGATGGTAACTTCGTTTTCGCAGTGGACGATGGTATAAAACCAGCTGAATCCGGCTTCATTCTGATAGTCACCGTCTTCAAAGTCATCGATCATGCCTGCTGATGAGTCCATCGCTAGAAAGATAGTTGCGATAACCGTAACTTTGAAGATGTTCATTCTATTCCCCGGTATAAAACAAGACAACCAAACCATCGTACGATGATTTGGTTGTCGTACTGTCGATAGACTCATCTATTTCGTAATGGAAAACTTCGCCTGTCGTATTCCATCGACTCCTTCGAATCGGGCGATGAAGAGCCCGGTACCCAAAGATGCCGGCAATGCGATGGAGACCTCACCGTCGGTATACGTAGAGAGCTTCATGCGCGAAACCACTCTCCCCCTGAGATCCACGATCGTGAAAATTCCCCGGGATACCTTTTGTAAAACAAGCGCATGCTGCGCCTGGACATACCCCATACCGAGTTGCCCTGCAAGGGATTGGTTGGGTTTCACCTCCTCGCGGTTACCGGGATCGACGGCGACTTTCGGCTTTTGCGTTGCGGCATACGCCTTGATATTCTCCTCTTCGATCACGAGCCACTTGTTCTGTTTATCCTCGAGCTTCTGGTAACTGGACGCATTTGACGATGTCATATAGCTCGTGTACTTTCCCGCATGCGGAGCTGCAAGATCTATCCAGCAGGCAAGAATTTCAAGTTCCTTCGCGGGGACATTCACCTCTTTATGCTTCTTAAGAATATTCTGGATCATCCCGCTTTTTGTCGAACCGAACGAGTAGGGAGGCTGCTGTTCCGCCGGGGAAAACATGGTGCAGATATTGATCGCCTTGTTGCTGCTTGCTCTGGGGATCCCGCTCATCAGGGAAACGTAAGATCGTGTCCATTGTTTTCCTCCCGATGAACTTGCCAGGCCTCCGCTCAAATCGAAGCCGGATGTATGGTTTGCCTTATGGCATTCCTTTGAGCAATGCTTGTCGAGGATCGGCTGGACGAATTCCCCGTAATCGAACGGTTTGTTTTCGATGCCAAGCGGCGTTTCGAGTTCCTTGGGGTCACCCGCGAGAAACGTCGTAGCAGTGGGCGGTGCCTCGACTTTGCTTTCATGGCATCCGTAACAGGCGAAGGTTTCACCAGGCATAAGAGTGGCCCAGCTGCGCATGGTCGCGATGCAGCACCCGTTGGAGTCGAGTACCTGAAAATAGACCGGTCTTCTTGCAGGTACCTTGAACGAGGCTGATCCATCCTCGTAAATTTTAGCCTCACCCAGGACCTCTTTCGCCTCCCATGAGCCGCCATACAAAGAAATGGGAACCATTACCGCGGGTGTAAAGATGCCCGAAGGTCCCTGACCAAATACAGAGCCAAGTCCGCTGGATCCCTGGACACGATAATGGAGAGCGACCACGCGAAGCGACTTCGCGACACCGGTCTCTTTTTTGACGCCATCCATACCTGCACCGTAATAGACATCGTTCATGGTGAAGGTGCCCATACTATCCTTGTAATATGCCTGTTCGGCAATTTCGATGGGGTCCTCTCCCCAAATTTGCTTGTAGGGAGCGACCAATACGACCTGATGCAGGGACTGGTCCGACCAGGCTATAAGCTCGCGGTTGCCGTCAGTATCCATTAAAAATATTCTGTATTTGTCCCTCTCGTTTGAACGGTAGGAAATCAGGAACCACTCTTCACTGAGCGGATTCGGATATTCGAAATATCGGTATACCCCCCCGTACTGCATCGTCTGATCCTGAGTACGTGGTTTGGTTTCACGTTTTGGGCAGATCATCTGGACGCCTTCTTTACCGTTGGAATATTTGCCGGCATTAATGATGCATACCTCTCCCGCATATGTACCGTGGTGCCCGCCTGCAATTGCGATGATCTTGTTGTCGCTGCGTGGAATGGGCCGGCCATGGATAAGCGTCATAGGCCAGCTGGTCTGGTTTCCGAAAACCTCGGTCTGCCGGCATCCGTCGGGGTTAATTTGAAACAGCCCCATGGCGTTCCTCACGTCGCGATCGTTGTATTCCCAGCGAGTGTAAAGAACCGTACCGTCCTGACGCAGTACCGGATAAAACGTGTGCACCTGATCGAAACCTATTTGGCGGATGTACTCACCCTTGCCGTTCATCAGGAACATGTTCGTGGTGGGGTTGTTCGAACAGTCGAGCAGTCCGAAATTGCGGGTGGAGGTAAACATGATGTCGCCGTTCGGCAGATAGCACGGTTCGAAATCCGCGACGACCAGACCGCTGGGATTCTCGGTGAGCTGCTTTACCGAACTCGGGTTGGCGATTTCCATTTCATAGAGCCTGTACCCTGTTCCCCGGCCGTTGCCCGACTGAGCGAAGACGACCTTCGTAGCATCGAAGGAAATACAGGGATCCCGTACGACAGCATCGGTCTTCTTTAAAATTTCAGAATATTGAGAATAGTAATTTTCGAACTTGAGGAGGCAGAGAGCGCTGTTCGAAGACCATTCCTGATCGGAGTTCTGAGCATCGACGTTATCGTGGTATCCAACCACGGTGCTGCCGAAGTTGTGATGTCTGCAGAACAAGATGGTTTCCATTTCGGGGAATTGTTTCATTCGTCCGACACGGCGCCAGTGACATGCCTGTCTGTACCCTTCATCACCGGAACCGGTGATTTTGTCCGCATATTCCGGAAACTCCGTCTTGACCTTCTCGATCACGGTTGCCGTGTTGTTCCCGTCCTGGGCTTTCCAGTCAGCGAGAATTTCAGCAGGAATTGTGGATGGCATCGTTTCATCGATTTCCGCATGCACCTTGAAAATCGCCGGACAAATCGCCATTACCAGGGTTAAACTCAAAAGAAATAACCCGCTTTTCACCACATAATTGCATTTTTCATGCGATGGATGCTTAAAGATACTCATAAAGCTTCCTTTCGGAGAGAATTGTGAGGGTCAGGAGATCAACTATACTATATACGAAATCATCTTTCGGATTTCAATAATGATATTAAAATTCAACTGCATTCATTTCGTGAAGTGATTTTTATTAGAATCAGTTAACGTCAAATTGGGTGTTTTTTGCATTACATAAAATGCTACTTGGATTTTAACGTTTAAGTAACCCCTGTTCACCAACCTGATATGTACATCAGTAATATAGTCAATATAGAATATACGCTATTATTTAAGAAAACGAGTGTTTAAAACACGCGCGCATATCCAGTTTTTCTCGCAGAGTTTAATATCTGTTGTAGATCCAATCCCTTGCACTATCCGGGTCTCATTATCACGTTCCGTTTATGGTAGTTGTAGTGTGTATAAGCAAACGTTCAAAAATTTTTGATTGTTCTTGCATAGGTTTGGATAACAAAACGCTCTGGTGAGGTGCAGGTAGGATGACCTGTCGTGACCCGCGGAGGACAATTCGATTCCTTGCGGAGTATGATGAGATAACCTCCTCACGGGGTGGTGCCTGTGCCGCCACCTTCCGGACCGGGGATATCAGATTGCTGCGCAGGGCTTTCCGTTGCGGTTGAGGCTTCGCGCGGTTCGTCCAGGAGTTCGGACTCAAGCGTCGACAGTTCAGCCTGGATTTTTTTGGCCCGGTCGGATGCCGAAGAGAGCAGCGTGTCACCGGTTATTTCCGGATTGGGATTCCGTTCTATCAGGTGAAAGAGCCGTTCACCCATCTCCTGCCACGAGCGGCGCAGCGCATGCTCAAGTCTCTTTCTGCGGAGCTGCATCCGGCCATACCGGGTGAGGCGCTGTGCGGTTCGCGTCGCATCGGCGACACCTGCGGATATGCCGTTTCTGAGATCCTTGAAAAGAGATACGTTACTCATCGCCGATTCCTTTCCCGTTTGGTGCACCGGCCGTCTTACGTTCCATGTACCGGAAGTCGCCCGGCACTCTCCCTTCATGTGCGCTGCCTTCGAGCCTGTATCCAGCCTTTTTCCAGCCTGCGATACCTTCAGGAAAATGAGTGAGATCGCTGAAACCGAGCGACTCCAGTTTGCCCAGCGCGATCTTGCTCGCATCGGAATCAGGGTCGGCGCAGTAGACGATGATCGCATCGTCCTTTCCCAGTATCTTTTCCGCTTTCAGGATGACCCTGCCCGAAGGTATAGAAATCGAGCCGGGTATGTGTTCCCGTTCGAACTGATCCTCGTCCAACGCATTGATAAGCCAGATATCGGCGTTTCTGTCGAGCATCTGTTTCAGATCCTGGGAGTGTATCGTTTTCTGCATGAATCACTCCTTTTTATGTGTATTTCGGAGACCTGTATATATCGGTCGCGCTGCCTTCGAACACTTCGGCGGCTTCCATGATCGTTTCGGAAAGGGTAGGGTGGGGATGGATCGTGAGAGCCAGGTCCTGCGCGACGGCTCCCATCTCGATGCCGAGGGTCGCCTCTGAGATAAGCTCACCGGCATGTGCTCCGACGATCGCGGCACCAAGCAGGCGTCCGCTTCCTTTTTCTAGAATCAGCTTCGTGAGTCCGTCGGATCTGCCTAAAGTTGCAGCCCTGCCCGAGGCGGCCCAGGGGAAGACGGCGGTTTCGAAATCGATCCCCCTGCCGGAAGCCTCGGTTTCAGTGATTCCAGTCCACGCGATCTCCGGATCGGTGTACTCGACCGCGGGAATCGCCCGGGGATCGTATTCCGCCGCTTTTCCCGCGATGTTTTCAGCTACGGTCCGTCCTTCGTGGGTCGCCTTGTGGGCCAGGAGCGGAGGCCCCGTCACATCCCCTGTCGCGTATATGGAGGGTTCGCTGGTGCGGCCCCGGCGGTCGACTTTGATGAAGCCTTTATCGTCAAGCTCCACTCCGGTGTTTTCGAGACCCAGACCCGAGGTCGCGGGTGTGCGGCCGATGGCGATCAGCAGTTTGTCGAACTCCGCGTCGATAGCTCCGTCACCGGTATTGAGTGTCGCCAATAAATTCCGCTCAGCCGATCTGATCGTGACGGTGGTACCGGTAAGGATCCGTTCGAAAGTGTCACCCGCGCTCTTGAGATACGCCCCTAGCAGGTCCTTGTCGCTGCCCGGAAGAAGTTGCGGTGCCATTTCGACGATCGTTACCCTGCTACCGAGGTCGGCATACACCGTTCCCAGCTCAAGACCGATATACCCCCCCCCGATCACGAGGAGAGTGCCCGGAATATCGATTATATCGAGTGCGGCTTCGGAGTGCATGATGAGAGGCGAATCGGGTGTGTTTCCCGGAAGAGGAGAAGGAACCGAACCGGTGGCGATGATGGCGCGCTCGAAAGAGAGGGTTGACTCGTTTCCGTCAATATCGTCGATACCTGTTTTTTTATTCTCAAGG
>CAZGVZ010000095.1:8606-10606 GCA_964529145.1 uncultured Fibrobacteraceae bacterium
CTGCTGATTGAGGAAAACAAGATTCATAATCTCACGCGCATCACGGAACCGGGCTCGGCCCCGGATATAGTTTATGTGCCTTCGTTTCACCAGGTTTCCGAGTCCGGAAGTCAGATTTTTAACCACTCCGTCTTTCCAGCGGCGCAGACGCTCGATATCTATGCCCGGATTTTCCGCCGTGATGCCGTACGCTTTTGCGCGTGCGATCTCACGTTTCACCGCACAGGCGTGCAGAAGTGCCTTGGTGGGAATGCAGCCACGATAAAGGCAGACTCCTCCCGGGTGTTCTTCGGGATCGATGACTGTTACCTCCATTCCCATATCCGCGGAAAGGAAGGCAGCCGCGTAACCGCCGGGACCCGCTCCTATGATCGCCAAGGGGGTATGGCCGTTCTCTCTTTTCATAAAGCTCCTTCGTCCAGAAATATGCGGAAGGGATTCTCGATCGCTTCGACGATCCAGCGGAGAAACCGGGTTCCCTGGGCTCCGTCGACCACTCGGTGATCGTATGAAAGGGACAGGGGGAGCATCGAGCGCATCTGCTGAACTCCTTCATGCGACACAGACTGGGGCTGGATCCTCCCAACACCCAGAATCGATACCTGCGGATGAGGTATGATCGGCGTGAAATGGGTTCCTCCGAGTCCGCCAAGATTGGAAACTGTAAACGTGCCTCCCTGCATCTCCGCCGGTTCTATCTTTTTCGACCGTGCGCGATCCGCCAAATCGTTCAGCTCCCGTGCGAGTAAGACGATGCCCTTCCGGTCCGCGTTCCGAAGCACGGGCACGAGAAGTCCGCGCGGGGTGTCCACCGCTACGCCGATATGGATGTACTCCTTGAACACCAGCTCCCTGCTCCTCATGTCGATGCTCGCGTTGAGCCGCGGAAAGAAGCGCAGCCCCTCCGCGACGATTTTCACCAGAATCGGGGTGACTCTCAGCCTGATTCCGCGACGTTCCAGCAGTGCATCGTACTCGCGCCTGAACCTCTCAAGTTCCCCGGCGCCGGCGCTGTCGAACTGCGTCACATGCGGTATCGTCCGCCAGGAAGTCGACAAATTCTCTGCGGTGAGAAGATTCACGTTCGATAATTTTTCACGCCGTGTTGCCCCCCATTCGGAGAAATCGGGCAGGTGAGCAGCTTGTCGCGTCTCTCTCCGTGAGATCTCATCGCGTGCGAATGCGGTTACATCTCCGGCGAGAATCCTTCCTCCGGGCCCGCTGCCGCTCACTTCGGTAATGTCGATTCCAAGCTCTCGCGCCTTTCGCCGCACGGAGGGCGCGGCCGGTACTCCGGCCGCGCCGGCTGAACGTGCGGAAGGGCCGCCGGGGTGTGGGGCCCGGCGATCGCGCCACTCTTCACGTTCGCTGATTTTCCGTTCTTCCCTGTGGTAAGGTGCCTCGGCCGCTTTTCCGGACAGCGGACCAGGTCCCGCTTTCCGGAACGCGGCACCTCGATCGAGAATCGCGGTATCCCTGGTGCCGTGTTCTTCCGTCGGAGAGGACTCGTCCGGTATCCCGGTTCCGGTCTCAGGCTTTCGTTCGGTAGTGCCTGTTTCGTTCTCGACCAGCATGAGAGTCTGGCCCACCTTGACTGTTTCTCCCCGTGAAACGGTGATGCGCGTCACTTTTCCTTTCATCGAGGATGGTACTTCGAAACTGGCTTTGTCGGTCTCAATCTCAAGTATCGGCTGTTCGTTCCTGATGCGGTCTCCTTCGTGAACCAGGATGTTCACGACTTCGCCGGAATCGACGTTCTCGGCGATATCCGGCAATTTCATTTCCTCGGTCATCCTGTGCTCCTTTGCATTTGCTCCGAAGCCGGTCCTGCAACATCAGCTCGAGACCGGGTCGGGTTTGTCGGGATCGATCCCGAATTGCGCAATCGCCTTTTCGATCACGGGAGATTCGATCCTGTTTTCGAGAAGAAGCCCCCGCAACGCAGCGATCACGACTGTTTCGGCGTCAACTTCGAAGAAACGTCTCAGTTCCCTGCGGCC
>CAZGVZ010000096.1:0-10601 GCA_964529145.1 uncultured Fibrobacteraceae bacterium
CGTCATGATACCTATAATATTCCATTAGCTTTGAACAGCACCCTTATTTCTTCCGGTGAGACCGGTTTTTCCATGAAGAAATCCGCACCTTCGAAGAGCGCCTGCTCCCTGGTTCCCGGTTTGGCATATGCGGTTAGAAGAAGAATCTTACAGTATGGATTGTTTTCCTTTATCATATGAATGGCGTTGAAACCCTCGTATCCGTTGGATCCCCCGAGCCGTAAATCGATAATGGCCCCCCTGTAGGATGCTCCGGACAGATGCAGGCGAGCTTCTTCAAGCGACTGGGCGGTATCTATGGTCAGGAGTGGTTCGGACAAAATGTCCTTGAACGCGAAAAGAATGGCTTCCTCGTCATCAATTATCAATATATGTCTGTTCTCTGTATTCATCTATTATTATCGGTTCCCGGGAAAAAACGTATGCTGAGACTGCAATCGACGTATTATAGCCGGAAAACCGAATGGTGTCAATCACAGGAAGAAGATAACTGTTGTCTGTAAGGCAAATATCATTCCATTCGCCGCCAATTCTCCGGGTGAATGCCTGAAAAGGAATGATGAATGAGAGCGTTTGTGGTTTACGTTGATATATTCTGGAGATCCCTCATCCCCCATATCAGGTATGTTGAACAGTGTAATAATCCTCCGATGAATCATGTTTCTGAAAATGGCTTAACATGAATTCCATTTTCATGCATTCCTCAGATTTCAAGTGCCTGGAAAACTACACTCGAATTGTACGAATCCGTAAGCCGGTTTCTTCGCTGGAGCGAGCGATATTTTCAGTTCGGTCCTCACGGATCGAAGGCCCGCAAACCGGGGAGTGAGCCCTTCAACCCTCCGACCCGCTTGGCCATAGAGAGTTGGGCAATATGACGGAGTAGCTCTTTTTCCGATCCGATGATTTCCTCACATCGCCGACTGAATCTTCAAGTGCGCCCTTATTAAGGCCTTCCCATGATCACTGGGCAGTAAATCCCCGGATTGTCCCCGCATCTCTGACGGTTGCGGGACCTCCGGCCATTCAAGGTCTTCCGGGCGCCGGATAGCGGATCTTCAATGAGGGCGCTCTCTATGATGTGGAAGAAGTTGCGACAGGGCACCGGATCGTATGTCCGAAAGTCAACTAACATGGCATTATGCTGTGTGGCCTGAGCGGGCAAAAGCACGCGAATACAGGATGAATATATGGTGGCGCCTTACTCCACCGAAGAGCCGTTGCTTTCCTGGTGTAAAATTCCTGGAAGGATTAAACAAAGGCATTACCACATCGGTATGCAAAGAAATCACGCCCGGGCTTTATCGCACTTAAAAGACACAGGTGAAGCAGTTATCGGCACTGATTATTGTAAGTGCGAATAATATTCTTAAAAAATAGAAAGAGGATCAAATAGTATCAAAAACCAACTAAAATTATCGCTGCATTGTTGGCACATGATTTGCGGCGTTTTTATTTGTTGATTTAAACGGATAAAACCCCTAATTACGGGCTCAATCTGCCATGAAGCGGAGATAATCAAAATATAAGTGCGGCAATTTCCAATAGTATATACTCACTTAAAAAAAGGATAGAACAATGAGTTACATCGGTCTGGATGTGCGGTGCAAATATGGTGGATTGTACGAGGGTCAAAAAGAAGAAGGGCAAACCGAAAGGAGAAGGGAAAAACGGTGCCAATTAGATAGTGCAATTAATATAGCCTTTTACAACAACAGCGTTCTTTATAGGGCCTCCCTGGTAGACTTAACCTCCAAGGGAGCACGCTTTATGCTTCACTCCGGAACTCCTGTGGCGATGCCCACTCTTTCGGAAGGCCGAAAAATGGAATGCTATGTCCTTACGCCCAATGGCAGATCCAAGTGCAGGGGGATAGTACGATGGAGTTGCAGAAATGGATGCAGGTTGGTATGGGGAATCTCCTTTATTGAATTGTCCATTGACGATATGGATCCGTTCCGGATGGTAATCAATGAAGTCTGTCATGGAAGGGAACTGGTTCCTGTAACAGGAATGGCGATATACTGAATAAATGTGTCATATCACAGGAGGTGGGTCGAGAAGATTTTTTATAAAGCCCCTCGCGAGATTTGATTAAATGAAAGGGCACCTGTGAATGTTCGATGTTGTAACAAGCCGAGCTAAAAGGATGTTGGCCGGGCACATGAGAAACAATATTTGAAACATATTGATGAATGCAGCGAAGCATGCGGCCTTTGCAGCCGGGCGGAGTCAATCGCCACCGCCTACGCGGGGCACGCTATGACGTGCCCTAGCCCGCGGAAAACGAGAGAGGGTATTGAAGCGGATGAGTGCATCTCTTGAATTTCCACCAGAACATGATGTCTTATTGGAATGGAGCCGGGCCGCGATGGAAAGAACGGCTTAAACTATTTGCCCTAGGGAAAATTTATGGCTATTACGGGGACTACTCCATATGCTTGAACTGCTGCAGTCTCCGGTAAAGATTCGAGAATGACATTCCCAGTGCTTCACTCGCCAGTTTTTTGTTCCCATTATATTTTTTTAAAATTTTGAGTATGTGTCTCTTTTCCATTTCGTGAAGATTTTCGACACAGGTCTCGTTATCATTTGAAACATGGACGCCATTGAGTCCGGGAAAATGCATAGGTACAAGCGATTGCCCCTGCGAAAGCAGCACAGCGCGTTCAAGCATGTTTTTCAGCTCACGGACATTCCCCTGCCAGGAGTATTGCTTCAGCATTTCCATGACATCAGATGAAACCGGAAACCAGTTGTACCCGAGATTTTTCAAGATATGGACCGCCAGATCTGGGATATCTTCTGTCCTCTCCCTTAACGATGGAACGGTAATCGGGAAAACACATATCCTATAATAAAGATCGCTCCGGAAACGGCTGTTTTTGGATTCCTGCAGAAGATCGCGATTCGTGGCGCAGATAAGTCTGAAATCGCTTTTTCGTAGACGGTTTTCTCCTATACGCCTGAACGACTTCTCTTCAATGGTCTTGAGCAGTTGAGCCTGCACTTCGAGATCCATATCCCCGATTTCATCGAGAAAAAGGGTCCCCCCATCAGCAACCTCGATAAGTCCTTCCCGTTCTTTTATTGCAGAGGTAAATGCCCCTTTGACATGTCCATAGAGCTCGCTTTTCAGCAACTCACCTTGAAGTCCCGAGCAGTTTAGCTCGATGAAGGCCTCGCTGGACCGGCTGCTCTTCTCGTGAATCCATTTGGCCAGCACTCCTTTGCCGGTACCTGTCTCACCCTGCAGCAGGATAACCGAATCGTTCTTGGCCGCGACATCCGTATATCTGAGCAGTTCCGTGATTTTTTCGCTTTTTCCAAAGCAGTAATTTTCATTTTTCGCAAGCCGTTGTTGAATTATGCTTTTTTTTCTGAGGAGGTTCAGTTCCAGTGATTTTTCAATGACATTGGTCAGCTCCTCCATTTCAACAGGTTTGGTAAGGAAATTTTCGGCACCGCTCTTGGTTGCCTGTACAGCGGTCGGAATATCACCCATTCCTGAGATGACGATAATGGGAATATGCGGGTATGCCTGTTTTTGCTGTGGAAGCCAGTGCAGAGCGTTACCGTCCGGAAGTTTCAGATCCAGCAGTATCGCATCAAAAGATTCCCGTTCGATGGAAGCACCGGCTTCCTTAAGTGTGGATGCGGTTCTGACTACATACCCGTTATCGGATAAGAAACTCGAATAGCCGAATGACGCGGATTCGTCATCTTCGACAATAAGTATTGATTGATGATAAGGAGTCATATACCGTCCCGGAGAGATAATGAGATAAAGAAAAGAAAATAATTGTTTTTTTTTTCAAGTTAAAGAGAACGTAATCAAGTTCTTGCGGAATCCTCGCACGTGGCATCTCTATGGATCATTGTTCCCGTACTTACCGGGCTCAAATACCATATATCACATTCCATCGGTTTTGGCGACGAACCTATTGGACCAGGTCGGCGGGGTGAGACGTAACTCTGGAATGCACTGCACTTTCCATGTTCTCCGCAGGCCTTCCCCTTTTGAACAGCCACCGCCTGCCACGGAAGCGATTGGCCTCCATTCGTATTTCAAACGACGATATTTCCGATCCACAAGTGGTCTGCAATAGAAAGCATTAATGATTTCCCTCGAAAACCTATGATGATGGGAACGGATGGATTCTTTTGTCCATAGGCACTCGTTTTCATCCAGCCGCCACTTAACCTTCAAACATGATATGCCGGTCTTCGCCTGAGCATTCTTCATCTCATGTGAAGAAGGCTGATAGCTGTATATTATATTATCTTTTTAACCGCGCAGTCCGGAAGGCACTCGCTGATTGCTGGTGAAACCGGATCTCGTCACATTTTCATAACGGCATTCCACGCCGGCGCTGTCAAGAATATGGCCACGCATCGCATTGAGGATGTCGTGTCCGCCTTTACCGCCACCTATGATCAGAAAATCATCGAGTGCATATGTAACAAAAATCAATCTTGGATCCTGTTCTATGGTTTCCGGTCCAACAAAGGCGTGCTGTGAAAAATCGTTAACCGCTTCGATACCACTTTTGAAATTTTCATCAATTATGTCGGTTACCGGAATGTTATATACAACCCAATGGTATTTCCTTGTTTCCGGACTTTCCGCAATCACAACAATGCTTTTGGTATTTTTTGGAAGATCTTGAATGTGCAAACACGGATTTGTGTCGGCGCGGTTGGTGAGAGATCGATTGTTCGACGAACAAAAAATTTTCATGGCACCCCTCCTTTCGAATCAGCATAAAAGGACGTTCGTCCGACACATGAGCCCTTAATAAATATTATGAAAGACGAAATGACGTAGCGAATAACATGCCATTGAAAGGTACCAGACTGGAATTCAATAAGCTCCCCGTGAGGAAAAAATAATGAGAGGTGTTTTAAATATGAGCTGCAGGTCCATGAGCACCGACCAATTCTCGATATAGTGAATATCCATTCGCACCATTCCATCAAATGAGGTGAAACTTCTGCCTTCTACCTGCCAGAAACCTGTAATTCCCGGTTTCGCGGTAATTCTTCGGCAGTGCCAGTGATTATATTGGGCTACCTCGTAGGGAATCGCGGGTCGTGGTCCAACGAGTGACATATCACCTTTGAGAACATTGAAAAATTGAGGCAGTTCATCGAGACTGGTTTTTCGCAGTATGTGACCGAGAGGTGTAATACGTGGGTCTTTCCTGATCTTGTAGATTTCGTTACCGTCGGCATCCAGGATGTTTTCGCCTCTGATAAGTTTTCTCACGAAATCACGGTGTATCGAATCATCGCAATCGACCTTCATGGACCTGAATTTGAATAGACGAAAAGGTTTGCCGTTTTTTCCGATTCGCTCCTGTATGAAAAAAACGGGGCCTTTGGATGACAGTTTTATCAACAATGCGATAGTGATGAAAAGAGGCATAAAAAGAAGGATACCAAGGGTGGCCCCGAAAACATCGATACATCTTTTCTGAATTTTTGACCCTAAAGACATGTCGCTGTCTTGACACATGACTATCGGGTTCCATACCGGTTTTTCTTCCGGAGAAACAGTCTCTTTGTTGTCTTTCGATATATGATAAGTCGATGCCAGAATCCGGTCGGGGTGTATAATTATCGAGGAGGCTCTGAAAGCGTTTAAAAGCCGTTCCTTCAGAGTTTTTTCGGCGGACTCATCGAGCCCTGTGAAAATTATTCCGATGGTTTGGCCCGCACGATACCATCCTTTCCAGTCATAATTTCTGGTAGTATGGAAAAGACAACGCTCAACGGATAACTTCTTGTCGGTTGTGGGTTCGAGTCCGGAAATGTCGATGAGGATCAGAGTATACGAATCCCCGGTTCTTTGTGCTCTCTTACGCTCGTATTCGCAGAGAAAAAGAAAGATATCCTGAGATTGGAGAATAGGCGGAAACGATGTGCCGGAGTCATCCGGGAATGGTTCCTCTCCCCGATATAATTTCCATCTATTGCTGCCGGGATAGGATTTGGATCTAATCATGTCTTCAGTCTTCCGTGGAATGACACCGTGGAGTCCAAAAATGCAACCCGGAATCGGTGCCGTGAGTCATACTCCTCAGAGAGAAGCCTCCGCGTTGGCGGTAGTAGTTTACTTAAAGTTATTTTGCCTGAGAATCATGCATACCGGTTCAGTGCATAAATACCTATATATATTCTTTCACTTTATTGAAAACGAATTGTAATTCGTGTTCTCCATTTTCTGGAAAATGCAAAACCTTTATTGAAACCGGTAAAAATCAAATTCATTGAATCGGGTGAAAACGAGTCTCTTCATTGATAAAGAATGATAAGGATGGAGAGCTAACATTTGCAAATACCATGCCTCCATTTGGTGGATTCGAGGCCGCCCTGCCGCTGGCATATAATTCGCTGCCGCTTTGTTTCACTTGAGCCTGTCTGATACGAAGGTGAAACGGTCGAAAATCGTATCCGAACAAAACTGCACGAAAGGAAGGAGACGGACTATGGAAACGGTTGTATCGGATGTAAGTAGGTGTTTGGAAACATCCTGTGTTTTCAATACCGATGAGAAATGCCATACAATGGCGATCAATGTAGGAGGGCCTGAGCCTCTATGCGATACTTTCATGACCGGGAGCATGAAGGGAGGAGATCAGGACATGCTTGCCAAAGTCGGAACGTGCAAGGTGGCGCAATGCAGGTATAACAATGCATATGAATGCGAAGCGGTGAACATATCCATCGTTGATAAAGACGGGAAACCCGTTTGCGGGACATATAAATTCGATTTTGACATATGATCATCAATTTCATCGAAAAGTGTGAGATTGAAAAATACAGAAGAGGGCGGATTCATTCCTCCGGAATACGTTGTGCATTCAGGGTCGCGATTATTACCGTATTTGGTTTTTCATCGCCGTCGGGAACGATACATCTTGAGAAAATCGTTCTACCCGAAGGATTCAGGATTTCGCTCTATGCATCGAATATACCTGACGCAAGGTCAATGGCACTCAGTCCTGATGGAATACTTGTCGTAGGCACACGTAAAAACGGAACGGTATGGTCCCTAAGCGATACAAACGGAGATGGCCGGTCAGACTTGTCAACTATTATCGCGAAGGGTTTGACCAACCCGAATGGTGTGGCCTTTCTTGGAAATGATCTTTACGTTGCCGAGCGGTCACGTATACTTCGTTATAAAAAATTCAAATCAGGTAAAAACAGGACAGGATCCCCGGAGATTGTAAGAAGCGATTTCCCGGATGACAGGGAACACGGATGGAAATACATCGCATTTGGCCCGGATGAATATCTATATGTACCGGTTGGAGTACCCTGTAATGTATGTTTGCGATCCGATCCACGTTACGGAAGTATCATGAGGATGAAACCGGACGGGTCGGATATCGGAATGTTCGCAAGAGGAATCAGGAACACTGTCGGATTCGACTGGCACCCTGTGACGAAAACACTATGGTTTACCGACAATGGCAGGGACAATATGGGAGACAACCTTCCCCCCGACGAACTGAACCATGCCCCGGATTCAGGAATGCATTTCGGGTTTCCCTTCTGTCATGGTAATGGTATTTCGGATCCCAGGTACGGTACGGAAGCGTCATGTGATTCATTCACTCCTCCTGTAATGGATCTCGGGCCTCATGTTGCAGCATTGGGTATGAAGTTTTATACAGGGAAAAAATTCCCGCCGTATTACCATAACCAGATCTTTATTGCCGAACACGGTTCATGGAACAGATCGGCGAAAAGCGGATATCGGGTTACAACCGTAAGAACGGGGAAAGGGAGATCTCCTATTTACGAAGTCTTTGCTGAGGGGTGGATGCGAGATGAAACTGCATGGGGAAGACCCGTGGACCTCCTTGTGATGCCGGATGGATCGCTGCTGGTTTCGGACGATATGGCCGGGGCGATTTATCGCATTCAGTATTTCGAAAGAGGATCGGGAGGTATACGATGACCGGAAACGGTTCTGATTATCGAAAAGAATGAAAGAAGCTTACTTACTGGCGCATGCGACACAAGAAACCAATCCTTCCGGGGTTTGGGCACGAGGAGCCACCGGCTCCGCCAGGGGAGTAATCGTGGCATTTGATTCGTCCACAAAAGGAGCGGATGTGCGAGTAATGGTATTGATTAAATCCGACAGAAACACGGAGGCCGGAGCATTGCCGGATACCAAAATGCTGGTCGATATGGACAATTACAACCGGGAGCTCAGCAAAGCTGGATTGCTCATTGACGGGGAAGGGTTGCAGCCGAGTTCCAAAGGCAAGAGGGTCGCATTCCACGAAGATCGCCGGGCGGTGATAGAGGGCCCTTTTGACGGGCCTGAAACTCTGATTGCCGGATACTGGATTTGGAACGTCAAATCGATGGATGAAGCGGTCGAATGGGTAAAAAAATGTCCCAATCCTACCGGCGGGGATGCGGTACTTGAGATCAGGCCGTTATATGAAGCCGAGGATTTTGGAGACGCGTTAAACCCGGAACTCAGGGGACATGGGCAGGAACACAGGACGCAATTACGGAAGGAGCGATAGCATGGCTCAAAGGATTGTTCCTAATCTTTGGTTTGACAATCAGGCGGAATCGGCGGCTTCTTTCTATGTCGCTTCTTTTCCCAATTCGAGAATAGTAAATATGGTCCGATATGGAGAAGAGAGTGCGAAGGCTTCCGGCATGAAAAAGGATATGGTAATGACCGTGGAATTCGAACTGGCCGGAAACGGATTCATTGCACTCAATGGAGGACCTGCTTTCAGTTTCACTCCCTCGATTTCTTTTTCCGTGGCTTGTGAAAATGCCGATGAGGTAGATCATCTTTTTGGCAGGCTTTCCGGCGGGGGAAAGATTCTCATGCCTCTCGATACGTATTCCTTCAGTCAGAAATATGCCTGGATAGAGGATCGTTTCGGCCTTTCCTGGCAATTGTATTTCGGGCATGGCAGACAGAAAATTACTCCTTGCCTCACATTCGGGGGACAACTTTACGGTAAGGCGTCAGAGGCGATGGATTTCTATGAAAAAGTATTCGGGTCATCACGAGTCGAGAATGTTTCATTCCTCGGGCAGGAAAAGTCCAAGGTTCCCAAAGCCTTGAAACGCGCCGAATTTTCACTTGACGGATATTGGATAGCAACGATGGATTCCGAAATGGGCCCGGCTTTCTCCTTCACTCCCGCGGTATCCTTTATGGTGAACTGCTTCAATCAGGAAGAGATAGACCATTTCTGGAAAAGCCTTTCGGCGGTTTCCGAAGCGGAACAGTGCGGATGGCTCAAGGACCGTTTCGGTATTTCCTGGCAGATAGTCCCTTCGGTAATGCAGGAAATAATGAGGGAAAACGACCGGGGAAAAATCGATATGGTCATGAAATCCGTTCTCAATATGAAAAAACTCAGGATAGAGGAAATCATTGATGCATATAATGGAAATCAACCGGTCAGGCATATATGAGTGGAGTTGGTTCAATGACTCAGGTGCGCCGGCCCGGGCACGAGTAAAAGGGCCGCGCTGCCTGGAAGAGACTCGACTACGACTGTGTTTCAGCGCAAAGAGAATCGACAGTGCTTTATTGGAGGTGATGCATGTATGGTATGGCTGAAAAGATGGTGCCGAGAGAAGCGAAGCATAAACACATAAATGGAAAAAAGGTAGTTATCGAGTACAGTGAATATCCCTCGCCGGAAGGAGATATCATGGTCCGGTATTCCGCGATAGTGGACGGAAAACCCTTTCCGCTCCGGATGGAAATACCCAAGAACATACTGCAGTCGATCCATTCAAAATTCGATAATAAGATTTACCACATAATTCCCGATTCGTTCCTGGAAACGATCAAGGAATTGACTTCCACTCAATTAATCAAGTTCCTGGAAGCGAAAATATAGATTACAGGGAAGAGGACATGATGTCTTCCTGTCAGGTAATACCGGAAACCGGGTTGGGAATCAGGAAAGTGATCTGGCGCCCCGGGGAAGAGGGTGGAAACAAATGCCGGTACAGGCGTGCAGGGCCGCAATGTCTGTAGCACACGGCGGTCATGAATTCTATCCCCCGCCGGGGGCGGCATTTCTCAACTCTTCGTCGATGAACGCATCATTCATGCGACTCGACGCACTTGTCGGTCCTGATGCTCGAGCCGGACCATCGCGATAATTGGATTCAGGCAACGATTCTGCTCGGGACCTGTGCGGCAATTCTTCCTTGAGAACAACTCAGCTTCAGCAGTTTTTCTCCGGAAAGCCGGCCGGAAGGACGCGTATGACTCCTGATGATCGCCTGAAGTGGATCATCGCTCAATTTGGGAATATTGTTGAACGATATTCCCCACCTCAGACGATCGTTCGTCATTACAGTCCACTTCACGCTGCCCTTGCAGCGGGTTGTACCGTTTGAAGTCATTACGTGCCATTCGATATTTATATCCTTCGAGAATGAAGGAACCCTGTCGTATTCGTTTAAACGGAGGGAAATTCGGGCTCCTGAATTCGAGATGTCGATCATTGAACCGCTGTAGAGACTACCCTTGAAGTAAAAGGCGATATCCACCGGTTCGTTGAGATTCTTTCGTTGTTCTTTTCTTC
>CAZGVZ010000097.1:0-10479 GCA_964529145.1 uncultured Fibrobacteraceae bacterium
GGGCGTACCCGTCACTGCGGTTCGGTGAGGACATGCAGACCATGCGCGGGGAGTGCTGGACCGGAGCGAAGGTCGTGTATGCGGGACATCAGGGAGTGATCGACGGGGATCGGGTAAGCGAGACCCCCGGTTGGGGACCGTACGAACACAAGCCCCCCTCGGAATGGGCCGACTCGAACAAGATCGGTGAGGATTACCGCCGCTGCTGCACCAGCATCTCCTGGGTGGGAGAGGCGCTCGCAGCCCGCCTCATGGGCGCTGTAGACAACTGGAGTCACGATCCGTTTTTCGAGTATGTCGACCGGTGGATGACAGAGGACGATTCCGCAGCGGTGAAGGCGATCGAGGACGCGCGGGGATGGGATTACTCCTCAGCCTGGAGCCGGCAGGGTCAGTGCTGGGACAAATTCGTGGAAAATATGTGGTCCTCCTACCGTTTTCTACCCATACGGACCGGTAATCCCCGCCGCGGCGGGCTTCAGGAAGACGCGAAACCGTTGCGCGGCCGGGTTGGCATTGGAAAAACCAGTGATTTTTATACGATTGGAGGAAGGAAACTGGCGCGGGGGGAGCGGCTTCCGCGGGGGATCGTGATCGGAAAAGGAAATGGACTGAGCATCATCATGGCGGGAAGCGATTGATCTGCCAATAATGAGTCGTTCACCACGAAGGACACGAAGAGCACGAAGGGGGAAGAGGGATACAAATTGGGTATACAGAATATAGAATTCTGAACCCGGAATAGCTTAAGGGAGAGAAGACGGTTTGAGCGGCAAATTCCGGGTCTTCTTTGCGGTTTCCCTATTCTGACTACTGAAATCTGACTACTGTATTGCTGAACTCAGGTCCTCCCGGCCACGGCAGTGGCCGGGATCTCTTCTTCCGGACCGCATCACGAATTTCCGCGAAGGTCGCGGACAGGAATTTTTTCTGTTCGAAACCGGTGCTTTGACCGGTGAGTGTAACCTTAATCGGACGATCCCTTTACGCGATCTGCTTCGCGGACAGCGGCATAACGGGATCGCAATCGCTTGGGCGTATCACTAGATCGATATGCCCTTCGCGCCTGCAAGCCCGTTCTGCTCGCTGCCGCTGCGCATCTCATCGTACATTAATCGTCCGATTGAGGTTTTAAAATTTCTCGCGACCGCAGCGAAATAAAATTCGTGGGGCGGCGGCTCGGGGTCCAGGGGGGCAGCTGCAGGCCCCCCTGGGCGGGGTTCGGGTGGCGCCCCACCTGATTCGAAATCAGGTGTTCCTGTGTAACGGAACTTCAGACAGTGGCATGAATCTCGATACGAAGATTGTTTACCATGTTTTGCCTGTATTCCCTGCGCCTTGACTTACTCCAGTTATGACTCTCAAGTTTTCTTTTCTTTGGAGGTTCAAAGCTGACTGGTTCTTTTTCCGTAAGTTGCCTTACTTCGGTGTGGGAATAATTGCCTTCAATAGGATCGTGACATGGTGTTGCCATTTTGCAGTATCGTGCTACTTCGACCGAAAAGGAGTAGCAACCGTCTCCAGGTAGTCCATTATCCCTATCTCGAACGCTTTCCGGAGAAGCGAAACGGTTCCAGTTGCAGGAAAAATCGGGGAAACCAATGGCATTGGCCTCAATCGTTTGGGCTCCTTCGTTGATGTCGAATAAACGATATCCCCGAAAGAGTCGATCTTCGGGGATATAATCAGAAGGCGCATATTTCGCAGGTCTTTCGGATTCAGCCATTAAGAAGCTCGATTGTCTTGCTAAAGTCAAAGTCCTTGATATCATTTGACGCTAGTATCTTTTTGCTGCTGTTATCGTTAACGAGATAGCCTGCTTCCAGATCGTTGTACACTTCAATGAGAAGTGTCCTGTTTCCGCTTGCCGAATCAAAGGCAAGGAAAACACCCTCCTCTTTGGTGGATGCTATTCTGTCGGGAATAATGTCATATCTCTTGAAGAGTTCCCGGCAAATCTCAAAGGCTTTGACCTTTGAAGCCATATTGGGGCGAGAAATGCCTTCTTGTGCCCAATGAGCAGGGAAGACAAGGCGATTGAAGATTTTCGATTCGATTTTTTCCAATACGCTGTTTTCTTTTGTGGAAATCTGAAAGGACTCATATTCACCATTGTCGTTGTCCTTTGCCCTGAATCCCACGATTCCCAAAGCGGGATTATAGGACAGAAACATTTCACTTGTGCTTTGATTATTGAACAGCCATTCAGTGAATCGGCTTCGCCCATTCTCAATTGTCCGTTCGACCTGATAAGCGACGGGAGTGAATGTCCCCTGTATTTCCTCATTAATACAGCAGGTAGTATTCATTATTTCTTCCTTATCAGCGAAGAGCACAATTGAAGCGAATGTTTGAAATTGCCAATCAATGATTCAGCCGCTCGTTTCATTGGATTGGCGCCTTGATATTCAAAATTAATCCGCAGAAACCGTGCACTTGCCCCGCAATCGTAATTGACATTTATTGAATAATCGGCAAGTCCGAAGGTATGCCTGATTGATTTCGAGATCAATTTGCCTTTCTTCGGCAGATCCCCGTATAAGGCTAGAATCTTATCGTCCTGGGCAATGTCGTCTACAATAAAAATCTCTTCGGGATCCAATTTGAAAACGAAGTTCGAGCCCGCTGCAGTTATCGGCGTATGCTCTAGTTTTTCTTGAATTCCGATTCCCAACTCTCTGATATAGTTCAGGTTTTCTTCATCCATTGCTTTAGGAATGAGAATGAGCCTGCCATTGTTCGGGTCAATGATGACTTTTTCGTAATTCATTCGAATCGAAGAGCCCGATCCTGAAGAAGCGATCTCGATGGTGCAATTATCGGGAACAATACCCGGGAACTGCTTTTTCAACCAATGTGGTTGGATTATTGCAGGATTCCACGCTCCAATTGCGATAAAATTTGATTGATCAGGTAAGCTTTTACTCATTTTTAATACGATTTTCCCGTTAAAAGATAGCAGAAAAATAGGTCTCGACCTGGTTCCCTGCCAATACCTTCATTTTATGGAGCTTATTACAGATTTATGGGCGGGTCCTTGATCTGGTTTGATAAAGCACCTGTTCATGTTGGGGGGTAAGCCATATTAAGATAATTGAACATCTTCAGAGTAGAATCAGCTACATCAGTTAAGCAAATCTGTGGTATCCTTTTAATCATGTTAACCCGCGTTGGGGCTCAACACGAGGAAATCCCCGGCTCTTTCGATCCCCACCCCTACCTCACGTACAGCCACCGTCTGCTCATGACCAGTGGCTTCTCCTTGCCGTTCACTTCGACGCTCATCCGTACGATGTAGTACCCCGCGGGCTGCAGGGTCCGCCATACCAGGGAATTCGCGCCCGGCGAGAGGCCGGCGGTTCTTCGCATGAAGTCGGTTTTCCTTCCCTTGAGATCGAACAGCTCGATCGTCATTGTCCGTGCTCCGGCGGGCAGGGTGTAATGCAGGGCGAGCGCACCGTTGAGAGAATAGGGCCGGAACGAGAGTCTTGACGTGAGTGCTACCACCGTTCTGCCGATGTAGTCTGCGGTGCCCACGGCGAGGTAGCCAAACGCCTTTCCACCGGGTGCGAGCGCCGTCTCGAAGCGGTCCAAAGGTTTTCCCGCCTGATTCCCCTCGCTCAGTAACAGGCTCGCCTGCATGCCGTCCGGCAGTCCGTACAGAGTCTCGACATGACTCACGATTGTCCTGTGCGTCTTCCCGCCGTTCTCGAACACAATGCGGAAGGTCGTTCCACCCTGGGATAGCTCTCCGGCAGCGGCGCTTCCGAAGCGCTTGCCTGTCGATTCGTCGACGATGCCCGCAGAAAGCGCACTGAACGCGGGCGGCATGGGGTAGTACCGATTCCTGCCGTTCGAAGGGGTTCGGGCGCAATAGATAGAGGGCAGAAGACCGCCCTTTTTATCTCTTACCGATATCTTTACACTCCAGGCGCCGCGTTCCGTTTTTTTAGAGATGGCCCGTGGCGGAATTTCAGATATCGGCGTGCAGACTGGTGGTATTCTCAGGAGCATGTCTTTGCCCGACGCGTTGTATGCGGTAAGTGGCCGGGCGCAGGGCACCCTGATCGTATCGGATGTCAGCTCGGCGATTCCGGGCAGAAACAGCGGGTCGGTGGCGTAGGAAGTGTCGCTTTCCACCCACCTGTACAGTTCGATCGAATCTGCGGCGTTTTTCCGTTTCGTTTCCGTGGCGGAGAGCAGATCGCCGCTGTAGATGTCGAACCTGTAGGGGAGCGTGAAATCGGTCCACTCGCCATGCTTGAGCGTGAGTTCGAAGGTGTCGAGAAGGGCCGGGATCACAGCGTCGCCGTAGTCGAAATTCATGCCTTTACCGTGCTTTATCCAGTAGAGCCTTCCTGGAGAGAACGAGAACAGCGAGTCGATTTCCGGGCCGTATTCCACCCATCTTTCAGTACTCGATGAATCGTTTTCCATGGGGAGCCATCGTATTATCCGCTCCTTTTTCTTGTCGTAGTTCCAGATTTCGCCGTTCGCGGAATCCATGACATGCTGCAATTCGGGTTTCAGGGGCTGCGCGGTCACGAAGATCGGAGCCCAAGCCATTTTCTGAGCTACTATATTGTCCACATTGCCGTTTGTCCTGAGTATCCTTCGGGAGATGTTCACACCGACGCTGTTTCTGCCGTCACTTACGGAAAACAGTCCCCTGATTCCGGATTGCATGTCCGCGACATATGGTGGAATCGAAGTGATGTAGGTGCCTTCTTTTCTGCCGGGAACCACATAGAGTGAAATGTCGCTATAGCCTAGACTGCCCGGTGCGGCCAGGAGCCGCAGGGAGGGGTTTTCGATATTGTCATCAACGGCGAAGGTGTCGACGATCGGTTGAGTGACCCGGTATACCGAGGTGTCCGGCCGCGCAGGGCCGGTTTCGGGCGGAACGGTGTCGACCATCACGATGAACGGAAGCCTCGCATCATTAGTGGTGAAGGTGATCGTTCCCTGTTCCGGGTCGATAACCGGAGCGTTTTCCTCGATCCTCCAGCCGCCGGTGAAGATGTTGTACCTGTAAACACGAAGGTCGGATATCGTGTAGTTTTCCGGAGGTTTGCCGGGCTTTATCGTCATTGACAGGGTGACACCCCTGGGAAGCATTCCATAGCGGAAACTGAATGAAGGGCCCGCATGGAGAAACCCGGAGAGGGGCGGAGCGGTCCATGGATCGATTGTATCGGTGTAGGCAGTTTTCAGGTCGGTGCTCCATAGTCTGATGGTATCGAGAAACACTTTCTGGGTATCGCCACCCGATATCCGCACCACCTGTATGTCGTCGGTGCTCATCCCGCCCGTGGGTGTCCTGATCTGAACCATCGATTGGGTATCCGCGTCCGACCAGTTTCCCAAGGAGTCGGCTACGAACAGCGCGAAATACCAGGTCGTTCCCGGCTTGAGGCCGGTCACGGTTACGATTGTATCGGAACTTTTCGACAGTGGAACCGTACGCGAGTCGACATCATTGACAGATAATGGGAATCGGAATTCATTTCGCCGGAGCATTATGGTGTCGATGTCTGGGTCGCGTTGTCCTGAAAAACGCCACGTCAGCACGATACTTGATGAATCGATGGCGGAACCGGTCAGGATGGCGCTGTTGAGGGGAGGCGTGAGATCTTTCGCGAGCGCCGAGTCGATTCCTCCCGGACCGATAAGAACCAGGGAGCCTGAGGAGTCCAGCACGAATGCGGAGAAATAGTAGACGCCGCTCTCTTCGAGCCCGGCAATGGTATCGCGACTGACGGTGAAGCCATGCATGACGGTGTCGAAATCCGTTGTCTCATCGAAGCTGCGGACAATGCTGCCGCTGCGCCACGCAAGGCAGAATGCCTTTTTACGGGGGACGGTGATGGATGACGGATTCCATGAGGCGATGATGCTCGAACCGGAATAGGATGTTACGGAGAGGATGAAGTCGTCTTTGATCACCGTCGAGAATCGTGATGATTGCGACGAGATCCGCTCCCCGTTCTTTCCGCAGGCGGTAATCCTGAGGAACGCGTTCTGCGTTTCCCGGTTCGGCGGTACGGTCCATAGATAGGAGGAGTCGACCAGGGTTTTCCCCGCGGGGATCCAGGTTTTTGCGGAATCGAACGAGACCGAGACGAGGCAGCTGTCGATACCCGCCGCACCCTCGAGCGTCCAGGTGATCCTGCAGGTCGAACCTGCCGTGATTGGTGACTCTTCCCGGATGTCGACCGAATGGATGCTGATTTTCGGGACATTCGACGAGGTGTCCATGATGTCGAAACCGTACCAGGCTGCGGTCTGTTTCAGTTTTTTGAGATCATACCCCAGGTAGGAGGATACGAGCGGTTCGAACGAGCCGTTGCACCTGACGCTCCCGATTCGCACCGGATTCGAATTCGTCAATTCGACGACGAAGGCGTTCCGGGCGATGATCCGTATCGCGCCTGTAGGTCCCGGCCGCTTGTCGACGAACGTACCTACAACGATACTGTCGCCGGCGCCGTAGAACTCGAGATCCACGGTATCGTTCACGTCCACTGTGAAATAATCGTACCTGCCGTATGAGGAGGTGATCGGAAGCATGGGGAAGAGAAAGCGCATGGCGTTTCCTGCGGAATCGGTGCGCTCGAATCCTTCGAGCCAGGGTACGTTGGAAAAGTGGCCCGGCGATCTCGTCACGGCCGCGGGTTTGCTTTCGGTGATCCTGATCGCGGTACTCAGATAGGTCTGGGTGAAGAGCCGGTGCCACCACGAGTAGGTAGGGAGCCAGAAACTCGATGAATACCGGGTGCCCTCCGGAATCTGGGCCGCGGAATCGATCTTCGTGTATCCGTAACAGCCGCTTTTCACCGAACTGTCGGAATCCATAGTCCAGTAGAACGCCTTGAATACCAACCCCCGTGTGAGCGGCCCCTGCGCGGGGAGCTGAACGGCCGATATCAGCAGCGGCATGATCAGTAGGGCGGTTGCCCTCGCGAGGTGATGGTTCGGAATCATCGTTCGTCCGGAGTCCGTTTCTGCCGGAAATGGAATAAAACGTAGTTTTTTCAATCGGTTAACATCCCTGTCGTCTCTCGATTCCACTCAGAATAAAGTATAACAATACGCAGAGGAATAATCAACGGAACCGGCACGATCCGGGGGCTGGAAATGGCGGGATGCGGATCCGTTCGTGAATATATTCTGCGGAATTTTTCATTAAGCTTAGGTTTCAACAAAAAAGCTGCTTGAAGGGGCGGCCTTTTTTATTGTGCACTTGTCAGGCAGGGTGCACCTGGATCTGCAGTATCTGTGATCCAGGCTCATTGTGTGCTGAAAAACGGCTGGACCATAGATCCGGGCAACACGGATGCAGGAATATTTCACTTCGATGAAGAGGTAGAACATGTCGCCCCGATGGGGCTCGATTTCGTGGCGGCGGGACATTGCTATAAACATGGCGGCCCTACGGGCCTGTACTGTAACTTTTGCCACCCTTTCTCCATGGATACTCCATGTTTTGGACAAGACAGGAGCGCCATAGGCGCGATATGTTTATAGCACAAAAGCACCCGAAAATTATCAAGGTCCGTAGGATCGGCAGGTTTCTTTAGGCTTTCCAGCTGTACATCATTGTAGATCATGCCTGTCCTGCGGACCTTGATCATCTGCGATATTTATTACTATAAGCATTGCGTGCCTACGGCACTCAACGTACAACATCCTGTGACATGGTTATAAAGTGGATTTTGTACCTCAAATCCGGTTCTGCTTATTGCGGTTGCATATCTCATTAAAAATGTAAATATTTTTTACACTAAAAACTGTTTTTTTACAGGGTGATAATCATGCTCATTTTTGAAATCAATCACTTATCAAAAAGGCATGAAAGTTGCTTTAGCTAGGACCGCCTTTGCATCGAAAATCAGCGCCGGATACCGTTGATAATAGCCGGCTCCGTTTTCCATTGGGCCTATTGACCTTAATTATGGGAGCTTTTCATGCTAAAATCAATTCTTTTTCGAGGCGTTTCTCTCGTCATGTTCATCAGTGTTGGTCTCCGGGCCGATATCATTTTGTCCGCCGATGTGAATATCGTAGATCCTCTGGCGTATAATACCGGAAATCAGCAATTGTTCAAAAATATCCTCGATGAGGGCAATAACGTTCTGATACTTCAGGACGTCTGGAGCAACTGGTCTCCAATCGTAAACTCGTTCTACAATAACATTTCCGGAGTAACTTCGACTGTCATCACCGGAGAACTATCTTCAGAAGATTTAGTGGACATCGATCTTTTCATCGCACCGCTTCCCGGAGACGAGTTTCTTGTGAGTGAAATAGGTATCCTCGATGCGTTCCTGTCGAACGGCGGCACACTTTTCTTCCTGGGAGATAATGACGGATTTTCCTGGTATAATGGATACATCAACAATGCCTTGAACTCTTTGGGAAGCGAAATGCAAATCCAAAACGGCCATTTTGGATCGGGATTTCAAACTGCCTCGGGTTCTCAAATAATAAACGATCCGCTGACTCAGGGTGTTTCTTCGATTGAATTTGCAGCCACATCCAGAGTAATTGGAGGAAACCCTATTGTTTACAATGCCGACAATCCCATAATAGCTTATGAAGGAAATCCCACCCAGTCCGTTCCCGAACCATCGATCGCAGTCCTTCTGCTGATCTGTCTGTCGGGACTTGGCTTTACCTTGATCGGACGATTTTCCCTTCATTTTTTAAGTACAAGGTATCCAGCGTAGCGTTGTTTTTGATAGAGAGCGCTTTCCTTTACACGAACCCCGCGATCTGCTTCGTACGGGCCAGGAGCTGCCAGGGCGTATTACGGATCGATATGCCTTCGCACCTCCGGATCCGTTACCGCTCGCTGCCACTGTGTCATATCCATATTTCGAAATCGATCACCTATAAAGGTGTAAATAAATTTTACATGACATTAAAAATTTAACAGTTATTCAGGTAAGAATGAGTATTTTTAAACGAATAAATATAAGTGGAACGATTGTTGCTTTTCATTTTACATCTTATTATCTATGCTATAATCAAAACCCAATCATAAAGGAGTGTTTATGTTTCGATTAGTTGCTGGTATTATGATGTTGGCCACAGTGAGTTTCGCGGATTTTGCCACACCCAATATCACGGTACCAGATATCGACCATGGCGATGTGTGGACATGGGGTATCAATTATCAACTCCTGCCCAACGAGGTAATCACCGAAGCCACTTTCACGATTACCGATCTTTACAATGTTCCAGACAATATCAACAACGCATTTTATGTGGATCTTATCGATAATGCAAAGGTAGGTTTGAATCAGATCGTCTATAACGATGTGGATGGTCTGAAAGATTATTTTACCGATTGCGATCAGCTCGATCGTCTCAACTGGAACTGGGATTGGTATCCGAACAACGGCAACGATGGCTTATACAGCTTAAGAGATGCGGCATCGGGAGATCTGTTGGCTTGGGAAAATCGAAAACTGATTTCTGGAAGCAAGGATAATCAGGTAGTGATAAATTTCACACAATCCGAGCGCAATGCCTTAACCACATATCTGCAAGACGGCAACTTTGGTTTTGGAATCGATCCCGATTGCCATTTCGAGGTGGGGACGTTTCAATTCAGTATGAAAACCGAGGTCACAAACGTTCCCGAGCCGGCCGGCTTGAGCTGTCTAGTGCTCGGATTGGGTTTGCTGGCCGCGTTGGCGAGAAAAAACAGATAATTTTCAATCTTTTTGGGAAAAAAAAGAGGCTGCTCTATGGCAGCCTTTTTTATTGGTATGCCCCGGCAGACCTGTTTGGTGATTGGGGATCTCCTGTTCCAGAGCACCAGGGCACTTTAAACTTGAAGCAGGTTGCGTAAAGAATCGTCCGATTGAGGTTGAATATTCCCGGTACAGCGATACTATTTTCATTGCATGAGCAGGCCCAGTACACGCAAGCTGCAGAAAAAGGCGCAGCGCAGAGAAAAAATCAGGAAACGGCAGAACCGCATTCACGACAGATTTCAAAACGAGGAGCGTATCTTCGATATCGAAGACGCACTCGAAACCGACGAACCCGAGCGCGCCGCCCGGCTTTGCCGGACAGCGCTCGCTTCGGAACCGAATAATCGGTTTCTTCTTTCTTTGTATTCGATGTGCCTGAAAAAACTCCAGCGCCATGATCTCCTCTGCCCTGTGCTTGAGAAGCTGATCATGCAGTATCCTGAAAACGGACCGTTGCATCACGATTACCTGCTATGCCTTTTTTACCTGGAGCGATATGAGGAAGTTGCGGTAAAAGGAAAAGAGTTCCTTGGCCGGCTTTCATTCCCAAGGGAGATGCGGAAACGGCTAAGGGAGCTGGTCGACTATTGCAGGAATAATTTTCGGCCTGGGGATAAAGGGGTGCCGGATCTCTGTGATTCCGGTTGGAAAACAGGACCGGCTGAAAGGACGGGAACTACCGTCTCGGCAGTCGCAGCGGACTCAGGCGAAACCC
>CAZGVZ010000098.1:0-6795 GCA_964529145.1 uncultured Fibrobacteraceae bacterium
TATTTTGAAATGCCGCTTCCGACCCAGAATCAGGGAATTCGAAATTTTGAAATTGCTAATCCTTATCCGGATTTTCCAGAACGACCTGCCAGCCCTGCCATCCGTTCTGTGAACCGTCTGCATCGATTGTGTCCCGTATTCCCGACGCGTATCCCCGACCCGAGTATATCAATCTCACAAAATAGGTCCCTGCGATCAGTTTGGAAGCGCCAAGAGTACCCCGGCTGTTTTTCCGCGATGAACCGAAGGCGGAGTCCTTCAATGCCCAGGAACCTTTTTCGCTACGAATTTGCAGGTATATGCAACCCGTATCCTTAAAAATCCGATAACCTACCTTGAATGAATTACTTGATATTTCTAACGTGCTGTCTGAATACCAAATGTCTTTCGCGAGCAAGTGCGGGAACGTATAGGGAGTGTAATTTGTCATTTTTGTATCGTTATAAAAATCTCTTTTTTCCTTCAAATAATTCGCCTGCAGCTTACCATTCAATCCCGAAGCCGTTTTGAAGTGTACAGGGTTTTTGTTTATCGTATTTTTCCATTCATACATGGGCAGCGTTTCCTGTTTCGTACCTTTACCTCTGTCTTTACCACGGCCAATCTGGTCAAAACACGGCCAACCGCATGAGACGGTGAAACTGTCATTTTTGTTCCATTTGTTTATTTTACCCCCCTTCAACTCCGCGTACATCTTATGGTTTTTATAACTGATAATTCTTCCGGAAGAACCGTCGGTGATATTGAAAAGCGTACAGTTTATATATTGCGAATCGGTCATGGACGGCATATCCAGAACAAGCGTATCCGATCCGTCATCTCCCCTGTGACGAGAGGCCGATTCGATTTCATTTCCATCGATCGGATTCGTGCCGTCACAATAGCCGAACCCTCTTTCTTTACATACACCATTATTATATAATTCATGGCTGCCGCGATGCTCTCCGATCAAGATGCCGATTTGATTGTAATTTCCCGTTGCAGTATTGTTCCAAATGGTGCCGCTGCCCCCGAAAAACGCCATGAAACAGAACAGATTCTCATTGCATTGAAACAGGTTATTATACGCTTCAACCCAGGTTCCCGCCCGTCCGTTGCACTGGCAGGCCCCGTGCACCTGTATCCAGCCATTGTCGGTAAAGCAGTTCCTGTACACATATTTACCCCCTTGTGAGGCATTCATGAAATTTGTTTTGGCATCTTCGGATCCGTCTATGATGAATCGGCAATTCTCGATATAAACCGCGGAATCGGAACCTGGAGAGCGGGGAATGATCCAGCTTTTTTCGGATCCTTCGACATTGACTTTACCGTTATGAAAATGACATTTATCGATTATACCCCATGCGAAGGCATTCTTTATTACTATGCTGCAGGTTCTGTAATCACCGCCGGAAACTGAAAATGAACAATGATCGATTCTGAATCTGCATTCACCGTTTATGTTGATCACTCCTTCCGATGAACTCGAACTCTCTTTCGCGATGTAATGAAAATTGATGCCCCCGATTCTCAGGGTATCTTTCGCCGACGGCCTTACTACCATCAACGGACTTTCCCAGCCAACCGGGGTTGAATCGATTATCGTGGTTTTGTCGATTCCCCTTCCCAGAAGGACCATTTTACCATTCGTTATTGTAAGAGTTTTTGTCCATTTACAGGTATCTTCAGGCAGGATGATCGTATCACCGTTTGAAGCGAACATGGTCTTTTTTTCAACCGTTTCATATTCACAATCGGGACAGAAGTGTATTTCCGCCATTACCGTATTAACCGTAATCAAAAGAAAGACAAGTCCATTATCCGCTTTCATTCAGGCTCTCTTCACAGATGCGGGGAAGGGTGCCATTTCTTTCGCTATTCTGATGAAATTCATTATCGGATCTATTCCGCCATGTATCGTCACGACGATTAAAAGATATAAAGCTCCGCTCGAAAAGGCATAAATCATTATTCGTGCAACTACGGGAAATGAACCCATATGGTGGTGGAAGAAAGGAATTTTCGTATATGCGATCATGAAAAATGATACTGTTATCAACCAGCTCAGAAAATACTTCCACATCGGAGCCACAATTTCGTGCCATGTCATCCTGAGCGGCCTGCCGGCATACCAGATGGAAGGAACCAGTATCCAGATATAGGAAACGCTGTAAGCGACCGCTACGCCGATTGCTCCAAAAGGCAATCCTATGCAATACCCGCAAAGTACCAGAAGGAACGAGAACAGATTCCATCTGATCAATCTTCCGGATTCTCCCAATGAAAGATGTAACCAGGTATTCATCTGGTATACGACTATGATTCCTATGCTCGGGCTGAAACAGGCGAAAACTTTACCTGCAACAGACCATTCGGGTCCAAGCAGAAATAGAATGAGATCGTATCCCGACACACTAAGTACCGTACTCAGGAACAATCCGGAGAAAGTCAGAAGGGAAAGTACATTACCGAAATATTTCCTGAATTTTTCAGGTTCGGTTCGAAGTCTGCTCAATGTCGCCACTCCCACTTGTGACAATGGAGCGGCCACCTGAGATGCGGGAAGTGTAGATAGGTAGTAAGCCCGGTCATACGATCCCAGTTGTTGCGGGCCAAGGAATTTGCCGATCAGCATTTTATCCAGGTTTCGCGAAAAATAATTGAGCAGGAAGTTTCCATATATCGTGATTCCGTATCTTACCATCTTGATTATCTGATGATTGATGGCCGGTAATCCCGGTCGCCATGCGCAGGCGATCCATGCACCGATCACGAGCACGAACGTTTCGCATACCCTTCTGGTCACGATACTGTAATACCCGCCTCCATTGCCGGCAAGCGTAACCGCCACGATGCCGCTGAGCACGACCGATGCGAGACGGATAATCGCCGTTTTTCCGAACTGAAGATTCCGTATGAGAATTGCGGTGTTTATTGTGGACATTCCGCTGAAAAGAATCGAGGTGGACATGACGATTGTAATCATCTTCAATTGAGGCGTCTTGTAAAAATACGCCAGTAAGGATGAACATGCCATCAGGAGAGTCATCAGAATGGAGCTGCTGAAGACCTGAATCCAGAACAAAGAACTGGCCTGACGGTGATCCAAGGTATCCGCGTTCAATATCGTTTCGGTGAAACCGTTTATCCCAAAATTCTGAAGCAGCAGTACGAATATGTTCACCATTGTAACCATGCCGTAATCCGAGGGAGTAAGCAGGCGCGCCATTATTATGGTGACCGCGACGGATACACTCTGAAGCGCGATCTGTGCATAAATCGTCGCACCGGCGCCTTTGATCGCTTTCGATCTGATTGAGTCGGATTCCGGTTTCCGGAAATACCGCTCGTTTATCGTCATATGGTTTCTTATAAAAAACTCCTTTTATTCGGTCCTTCCACGAACCTTCCTGAAAAAATTCATTCACTATCTTCCGTCTATATAAAGGGACGGAATGTTTCGAATCAGTTTCCCGCAGTGCAATTCCGGTAATCCAATACCGTTCCCGGCCTTTTGCATTCTATTCCGGCAATGATTAACAGTGTAAACCAAAGCAAGGAAAGGCTCCTGAATGCCGCTTCGGTTATGTTGGCAATGAGAACCATTGTCAATATCGAAATCCGGAATCGCCCCTGCTCGAAATCCGTTTCGAACCTGCTCAACGAATTCCTGAAAATGGCAATTAAAAACAAACCCAAGAGGACTAGGCCGACAAGGCCGCAATTGATATAGGTTTCGATGTACCCGTTATGGGAAGTGGTCAGTTCAAACGACCAACCTGTGTTTTCCAGTAAGGAATTCAACCTGTTGCCCAGCCAGAAGCTCATGAAACCGGTGCCGAACAGAGGATTGCTGACCCTCGATAGAACCTGTCCCCAGATTTCGGTTCTTCCGGTAAATGTCGTATTCCTTCCCAGCATTCTGAAAAACATCGATTCGACATCGACCAAATATTGCAGTCCGGCCATGATGACGAAAAAAAGGAACATCAATGCCGGCAGCATTCTTTTATTTCGCCTTACGAATCCATTTCCCGAAACGAAATACATCATAAATCCGATTATTATACAAACAATTGATGTGGCACTGTTGGAAACCACCAAAAGATATATGGCGCAAATGGCCATCACCGAATAAATGATCATTTCCCTGTTGATCGATCGATATTTCCTGCTTTTCAACAGCTGGATAATTAACCAGACAAAGACGAATCCCATCACCAGACACAAATGCCCAAGTTGATTCTTCTGAGTGCAGACCCCTCTGTAATCGGGCATTCCGCTTTGAGTATATGCCCTTCCTATTGAAGGAAAGTATTTTATGTATAGAATAGATAAAGGCAATTGAATGAAGCCGATTCTTTTGAGCATCGTGATGACCGCCTCGTGAGGCATCTTTTCCGAATAGATCAACAGTACCACCAGGATTTCACCGGCCGCCTTGACCCATCTCTTGAATGCGATTTCCGGATAATTTGACCACGTTATACTGACACAGCAATACAGCATGAATATCAGCAACGGCACATTTTCTCTCGCGAATTTATTGAACGCGAACCTTCTCTTTATGAGTACCATCAACGACAGGGCCATGAGTGAAAAATATACGGCCCTGTTCAAGGGATTGCCTTCGGCATACAGTTCCGCCAGCGATCCCTCGTAATCGTATCCCAGCCATTCGCTTACCGATCGTGATGATATGAGAAACAGCCAGACATAAGGGATCATCAGGGCAATGGAAAAGGGCTCTTTCCTGTTTATCGAATCCAGATAGTAAAGTAATAATATGAGAGCGAAACAGAGTATTTGAGCGAAACCTGGAGCCATATGTAAATTCTGTATTGACTGTGATTTTATCGACGGATCGTCCTGCCGGGGATTGGAAGCATTTCGGAATCTTCCCGCAGCTTTATCCAGTTCAATCTATTATCGATCGATGCATCAACTCGGTCGTGAGCAGCTTCGAGATCTCCAGAGTATGATTCCTCTCACCATTGGTATGTTTCAAGACTATTTCCTTTATATAATTTTTATCAAGGTACGGCCTGCCGAGTGTTTTTGGATCGAGAAGGATTTCCTTTACATAATTTGCCAGAGGGCCCCTGTACCATATTCTGAAATGATGGAACTTGTGCCTTCCCAGAAACAGTCTTTCCGGCTGAATCCTGGACAATGTATTGGCAACACCCGCGACCCACTGCGGCATTCCATAATCAGAATAATATTCCATCTTGAATTCGAACTCGAAATATCCGCGTTTAAAAGGGTGAAGCAACGATAATGTCCCCAGGCAACCGCGGTCGGTACTTATCCCGGCAAGTTGCGGATTGTTCTCTTTAATGAGCCTGAGGCAGAGATTCCGGTTCGCTGTAGCTTGGGTGGAGGCATGGTACATCAAAGCAACAAGATCGTTATCCAAAAAAGGGGAGCGCATCCGTAATTGCGATGTTTCGAGGTAGAATCGTTTATAGTGATGGAATGGAATTTGACAAAATGCTACGAACGAGAGCGGATGGTCTCGGCGTACCATGTCGTATGTCCTATGGGCATCCTGCAGGAATGATACAAAATCACCATTGATTATTTTTTCATACATGTTGGATTTCTTAAGTGAAACAGACCTGATAAGTACCTCCTGCCCGTAGTTTCCGGTCAGACGGATCGGAGCTATTTCCCTGGCCATACGGTTGACATACAGATCGGCGGCTCCGGTTACATCCATGATTCCATCCGTAATTTCGACGGTTTTTCGCGCCAAATCAGGAAAATGATCCAGAAATTCGGTACCTACTTCCAATACACGATGGGTCTGTCCGCACAATTTCGCGACCTTTCGCGCTATTTTCACATCATGATTGTCACGATAAGCGCTTCCGAAAGAATAACACTTTATCGTTTTCCGAGGGATCTCACATAGCGAGAGCAATGTCCTGCAATCAAGTCCTCCGGTTAGGCTCAACCCGATATCTGAAGGCGCATCGAGATATCTCGGGATGATCATCCTCAGTGTTTCGACCAGTTTGCCATACAAGACGTCATCGTCATATATTTCGCAGTTCTCCCATTCCGATTTATTGAAATAGCTTTTCATTTCGAGAATCTGCCTGTTCATGAAGAGCCAGAGTGAGCCTGGAGGCAACAAATGAATGTCCGGAAACAATGTACGGTTCTCCAGAACGCATTCACATGTAAATAATTCCCCGAGACCTTTGGGGTCGATTTTCTTCAGTTCACGATTTAGACGGAGTATGGATTTGACCTCAGTCGAAAAAAACATTTTTCCTTTTCCAGAATAACAATACACTCGTCCCATACCATACCGGTCATTGAACAGCATGGCGATATTCCTTCTCATATCCACAAGCAGTCCGCAAAAATACCCATTCAGTTTTTTGAAAAAGGATTCCGGATCCTCTTCATAAAGGTGAACCATAAATTCATTTCCTGTATCCCTGAATACATGTCCCTTCGTTCGCAGTCTCCGGAGATCATCCCTGTCGATATAGCACTCTCCGGATAATACCAGCAGGATGTCCCTCGTTTCGTTCCGGACAGGCGTCATTGAAAAACTGTTCGCGTCACCGGACCATCCCACCGCGATCCCCATGGACTCGTTCATGTAATATCCGTCTATATACCAGTTCTCATGATGAGTACATGACGTCATTCGTTCAATTTGCGATTGCATGGTCGAAGCGGATTCGAAACCGATGATTCCCGCTATGGGCATTGTGACCCCTTCCTGTTTTTTTTATATTCAGGATCATGATTAAAAAAGGCGATCAGCCGGCCATCGCTTCTTTTTGACTTCCT
>CAZGVZ010000098.1:6805-10440 GCA_964529145.1 uncultured Fibrobacteraceae bacterium
TGAGGACGGCACGTATCTCTTCCAGCCATCGTGCAATCCTAATTTGAGCGCCAGGAACCCTTTTTTCGATATTGGAATGAAATATCTGGGGTAATCGACTCTTTTAAAGCCGTTGTGCTTCTTGAAATTCAACAGATTATCCTCTTCTCTCTTACCATACATGAATTTTCCATATACGAGATTAGGCACTTTCTTTTCCGCACACAACTCAACGGCCTTTGCAACCAATGCATTCATCAGATTTTTATTCCTGTACTCGATTTTTGAAATAATCTGCATTATTCGCGCATAATTGCCGCAATATACCAGTTTGATGAACCCTATCATTTCATTTTCGAGATAGGCGCAAATGAAGTCGGATCGTTCGGTATACGTGGCGTTTTCCAGTTTAACCGCCTCTACATCCTTTCCGTAATGCCAGAACGGTTTCCCCTGGCGCAACGGCGTTTCGTTATAGATTCTATGTATCCCCATTACAAGCTCGTCATCAAATGGAGACATCCGGATATCGACCCCGGTTTTACCCGCCTTGCGTGCGCAGTTTCTTGTCTTGTCATTGATCTGTTTTGTCCACCAATGCTCATAGGTGGTTATCGGCACCACTGCGAAATTGTCCCAGTCGAAAAAATACGGATACTTGGGTTTTTCAACGGGAAATCTTTCGATAAACGTGAATAGATCCGGTTTTGATTCGACGCTTTTCAATAACTTGATTATTTTCTCCGGGTCCGCAACGAAATTGTCTTCGAGCCAGTCCTCATCCTGTATCTGTGCGATATGCAAAAGCGATCCGGTAAAAATGATGGTGGTATCGCCATATGGAATGGATCGCACCTCTCTTTTTTTTCCCTTGACGATGATTATCTGTCGCATATTATCCATTTATCAATCCTGCAGGTTTTATTTTAATACATTCAAGCTCAATGTCATCGATGGTCATCTCTTACCGTGTCGTATAATTTCTATGAAATTATTCTGCCGGTGATTCAACTCGAGTAACAGGCTCTGCCGGTGGGAGTGAGACGGCGCGTCTTCAAATGCATAAGCATTCTTCCCCGCCTCCGCGGGCTATTGGGCACGTACCATGGCGTGCCCCTGCACAGGATAGTGGCGGTTGATTCCGGATTCATATGTTATGGTAATGATTGCTCGATTACTGTTTATAATTGTTTTGTTCCGTCACATATGCCTCTTTGATCACATCGATTCCCATAATGCACAAAACTCTTCCCAAATGATCACAAAATTTTATCAGATATTTCATCCAAACGTGCTGACCTTTCAGCAAACAGACTGGCAGGAGCATCGGATACAGGCAGATAGCCGCGATTGACGATACTATCTGCCGAATCGTGAATCCCGGTTTTCTACCCCGCATAAGGGCTCTTCGAAGCATGAATTTTCTACTACACCGCTCTTTGGGAATGTTTTCAACTACCGGCGCGTTGTTACACCATACGAATCGATATCCTTTTTCCATTGCTCTTCTGAAAAAATCCCTGTCTTCTCCGTCACATCCGAATTCGGATCTAAACTTCAGACGATCGAAGACCGCCCTTTTGATCAGAGCGTTTCCCGTTCTTGTTTGGTTCCACTTCAATTGCAGTCCGGTTTCATGAACGGGCTTCTCGTGAAATTTACCCTTCAGTACCCAGGCAGGAGGTGTTTCGGAATAGGAGGGTTTTACCGGACCGAGCGCTCCATCGGAACCGTACTTTTCGATCGCCTCCAGAAGATCGAGAATCCATCGGTGATGAGCCGGTGTCTCGTCATCGTCGATGAAAGCGACAAATTCGCCTTCTGCGTTATCGACCGCCTTGTTGCGCGCGAGAGCGGTATTCTGTCTCGGTTCTATATGATAAGTGACCGGATAATAGTCCTTCGAAAATTGTCGGACGATCGCTTCAGCCGAACGGCACGCGTCATTGTCGACAACGACGACCGAAATTGTGAAGCGGTCGCCGGTTTCCTGGAGAAACAAGGAACTCAGCAGTTTTTTCAATAACACCGGTCGTTTGAAAGTACAAACACATACCGTTACTGAATATTTTATTTTTTTCACATACTTACCTTCTGTCGGGCCCTTTTTTAAAGATTAACGATAGACATGGTTCAGCGCATCAGCGAATCCGGCGCACATTTTATCAATATGGCCATTCGTGAGTATTTCTTCTCTTGCGGCATTGGAAAACTTTTCATAGAGATCATTGTCGCAAAGAAGTTGCTCAAGCCTTTTTCGCAGCTCCTCGATATTTCCTTCGGGTACGGTGAAGCCATTCACTCCGTTTTTCAGGTACATAATTTCCGGCGCGTGACGGATGTCCTCAGTAACCAGAGGGAGCCCGCACCAGAAAGCGTCAACGATACCCAGGCCGACATGGCCGGGGATGCAAAAGATATCCGCTGCCGAAAGCAATGCCAGCCGGTCCGGTCCGTAGACCGGACCGATCTTGTAGATTCTCACGTCATCGATTTTACCGATCAGGTTATAAGGATCGGGACCCACGACGATAAGGCCCGTATCTTCCCTTCTTATATCCTGAAAAGCGGATATGAGGTCATCGATTCGCTTCCTTTTTTGTATCACCCCTATAAAAATGATGTTTTTATCCGTGTTGATACCGTATCGCATCCTGGCGTTTTTCGATTCCTCCGGTTCCGGCAGCGAATCCGGCAGAAGAAGCGTGTTGTTGGCAATGTATGTTTTTGAATACATTCGGGAATGAATGGAAGCCCTTAAATGACCGGCATACAGGATTATCGAATGGGAAAGCGCATGCTGCAGGAAGTAACCGATGTTTTTAATGAGCGAATCCGGATCTTCCAGGTCCTTGCCATGCCCCCAGTAAATAATTTTTTTCCACATGATGAACCTCAAGACCAGAATCGAGGGAAACAGGTACCGGTATTTGAGGTTAACCCAGAAAATTACGCAATCCATCGACTCCGAGGATACCAGCCTCATCAGGTTCAATGTCGAGATTTTCATTTCTTTGTAAGGAAACCGTACCTCGTAGGGATTGTCTTTCTGGATGCCATTCGCGACAATGGTCAATCGGTAACCGCTTTTATCGAGAAATTGATGCAGATATCCATAGATCGGCACACGATAATGAGGAATAAATTCCTGATTAACAAGCAATATGTTCCGCATATATGCTCGCTGCCCCCGGTATTTTTTTTGTGACTTCAATTCACCGCTGAGTGCCTATCGGCATGCCGGCGATGGACTCAGCATTCATCCGCCCGGGATCCTGATTCCCGAGTTGCAGGAATATCGAATCCATAATTCTCGAGACAAGAATGATTTCGCGGTAAGGAATGGGCAGCGGGTCGTCTTTCGTTATCGAAGCGTAGAATGCTTCGATCAAATATCTCATACCGGATTTCATGTGGAAATCGTTCCTTATGTAACGTCCCGCATTGTAGGACAAATTTGACAAATGTTGCGCACAGTAGTCCAGCGGCGGAATGAACTTGGACGTATAGCTTATCAGGCGTTTGCCGCGAAGTTTCAGCAATATCTGTTCGTCCTCGTCGAGCAACAGACCGTTTTTCTGTCCGTATAGTTTCAACCAATGAAAACTCGGCCGCATCTGGGAAGAAAAGGTGAAATACGCGGTGGTATCAAACTC
>CAZGVZ010000099.1:0-5463 GCA_964529145.1 uncultured Fibrobacteraceae bacterium
ATTCCGATCTCAAGGGGCAGCACCGCGCGAAGCTCTTCGAAACACGATCGGTCCTCCTCAACAAGCGGCATCGAAGCGGTCATGCGCACCAGCACCTCCGCGCCTCTCTCCCGCGCCGCGGTCGAGGCGTTTACGATATTACCAAGGGGCACGAATTCACGGTGAAAGCGGTCGGTCGAGAGGTGCCAGGCAGTGACACCCGGTATCGCGTCGACAGTTTCCCGCGCGATTCGGAGAGAAGTCGCCCAGTAGCAGCTCGTCACCACGGTGCACCCGATGCCGCTGCCGGATGCAGCGCGGGAGAGTATCGCCGTATGTTCCGGAGCCGATAGCGGTTCTCCTCCCGTAATGCTGATCCTCCGTACTCCGGCCGTGCGCAGGAGCGGCAATTCGCCTGCTATTCGCCGGACCTGGAGGTCAGACATAGAGTGGCGGGCAGCATCCTTCAAAGGAACGCTGGACACCATGCAGTGCCCGCAGCGGGAAGGACACGCCAGCGTCAGGCAGAAGCCGACATGTCCGTTCCCGTTCAGCTGCAACGCCGTGAGCTGTTCGCCGGTGAGGCGGTACCCCGCGAAGAATTCCACAGGAATTTCAGATCGCAAACGGATCACCCTCCTGTGTGTTGAATACATCCTCCTCGGGGTTCGGCATCGATACCGAGCCGGGTCCTGGACCGCCGCCGGACTGGGGGCTCAGCGGCGAGAAGCTCCTGGGCGCCAGAGTTCCGCGGAGGTTGTCCAGCTGCTGCTGGTGCACGACTTTCTGCATCGTACGTATGCTGTGAATGCGTCCCAGCTCCGCGAGCCGCGAAGAGGTATTGATCGTCGCATTGTCGGTCACCGCGGTTATATCGTATGTATCGGCGACCGTGGATCCCGGCCGCAGCTGTACGAGCTCTCCTATGGTCAGCTTGTCGAACGGCTTGTCGATACCCTGCAGTCTGACGCTTTTCAGGTCCTGGATCTGGTTGGCGATTACAAGCTTGAGGTTTTCTGGAGTAGGCATAGGATGTCTCCTTTCGGAAAAGTGGTGTTGAACCGGAGTTCCTCCCGGCCTCATGCCTTCACTTCCCTGTGGTTTCTCTCACCTTGTTTAAGGCTTCGGCTTGTTCGGTCGCACGGAGCCTGAATCGATCGAGGCGCTCCCGACCAGAATGAACTCACCCGAGGAGGAGCTAATGGAATCTTGAATAACCGGTGGTTCAATCGAATACCGAATCCTCGATATTCCCCAGCCGGATTTCGCCAGGAGGAGGTTCCTCCTTTCCGGCCAGAGTACGGATCCCCCATGCGATATCTCCGTACGGAGTGGTCTGCAGCGAAGAACAGGTCGCGTCGATATCGCGGCCTTCCAGCGCATGCAGGGTGTCGAGGCTCCTCTTTTCGCATTCTGCAACAGGCACGCTCTCGAGGTCCCTGTCGTCGTATGCCCTGAGCAGGTACGTTCTGTCACCGTCTTTCAGGGCGTAAGCAGGTATGTTCCCGCCCGCGTTCACCCGGCCTACGGAGCCATGTAGTTTCACCGCGGGCGCGACTCCGTCCGGAGGCGGACCGGCGGGCTCTTCCCTGCCGGACATCGCAAGGGTCCGCTCGATCGCCCGCAAGGCGTTCACGCGGCCGAATCCGTAATACTCGTTTTTGCCGTCTGCATAGGGAGCGCCGCCGACCTTGTCTGATGTTTCACAGATGATCCGGCGTACGGCCGACTCGTCGAGCGTTTCGTCGACGGAAAGAATGAGTCCCGCCAGACCGGCGACCAGAGGAACCGCAGCGGAGGTCCCGTTGAACGTCGCTAGGTAATCTTCCCTCCCGAATCCTCCCGGCCCTACGATATCGGTCGTGCGGATATGGACCGACGGAGCGGCGACCGAGACCTCGGGTCCGAAATTGGAGCCCCACCACGTTTCGCCGTCGCGGCTTTGCCTTGTTTTAAACTCATCGAATTCATTGGTTCCCGATACCGTCAGAACTCCCGAAAGATTTCCTGGAAATCCGACTTCCCCTGAATCGTTGCCCGCGGCGACGACGATCACGCATCCTCTGTTCGACCTGCCGGTGGTGCGCGCGCGGTTGAACGACTCGATGATGGCATTCGACGGAGCGCCGCCGCCCCAGCTGTTGCTCAGAACCGACGCGTCGTTATGTACCGCCCAGTCGATACCTCGGGAGATCGAGGATGTCGAGGTGACCCACGCGCCGTTGCGATAGTAGGTATGTGCGATCCGAATCGCCAGAAGGCTGCATCCGTGACCCGTTCCCCTGATTCCCCGCGCATGGGACAGAGTTCCGCAGGCAAGCCCCGCGCAGGCGGTCCCATGGCCGTCCCATGGGTTTGGCTGGTCGAAAACAGTGTCCGTGATCGCGTCATACGCTCCCACCACCGCTCCCGAGAGATCAGGATGGCTCAGATCCACTCCGTCGTCGAGAATGGCGATTCTGATCGAAGAGCTTCCCTGACGCAGACGAGACGCAGCCGGGGCATTTATTCTGGTATAAGCCCAGTCCAGGTCCGAAGAGACCGTTTCACCAGTTGTCAATTTACGGAATCCGCCGGAGCTGCCGAGGCGTGGGTTTTTACCTATGGTCAGGAAATCGGGTTCGGCATAGGCGACTCCGTCCAGCATGGAGATAATCCGGGCCGTTTCCAGCGGATCCTGCTCCTCGCGGAGCCGCATCACGAAACGGCCGTCTTGCAGAGGAGCGATGTCTCCGGGGAGATCGAGCCTGCGTGCGATCTGTTCGGGTGACGAGCGAAGGAGCCTGAAAAGAATCCGGTCCGTCGCAAGAACGCGCCGTTCTCGCAGTGAGAAGACCTTGGCTGATCGTGCTACTTCACTATGCGTTTCCAGCCTTGCCGCGCATGCCGCGACCGGATTTTCCGCCCCGAGGGGGACCTGATAAACGGTATATTTTTCACCTGGAACCTCGAACCGTTTCTTATACCGCAGACGTACGGATTCCGCGATCCGCTCCCGCATAGGGTGGTACGCCGGCTCACGGTACCGTACCGCAATGACATCGTCGACCGGTTCGAGCCTGACCGGTTTCCCGTCAACCAGGTAATGAAAAGTTCCGGGACGATTCACTTTCACCTGTCCTGTCAAGGGAGGATCCCGCGGGATTCATTCGAATACGATACTCCGTCAGGACCTGTCCGGGACCGTTTGAAAATCCTGGAGACCGATTCCAGTAATGGCGAAAAGCCTGTGGCATATCCGCCCGGGATAACGGGCCGAGGGGAAACGGCGCAAATGCGGTGCCAGGGAATGTATCGGGACGAAGGCGGCCGTAAGAGTGAATCGCGATTTTTGATGCACGGTATCGTACGATGTAGTTATATTTGACCTGAGCTCGTAAAATCATTACCGGCGCATGCGGCACCTTATGCAAACTCTCTCGGAAGTCATTCACGACTAAACAATCGCCGCCGGTGGAGAGAAGCGCATGGAGAGAACACAGACCAGCTTTGTAAAAGGCGCCCTGTTCAGGTCGGCTCCAAGTGTGCAAGGTGCGGATTCAATCAAAAGTGCATTCTCGGTGTAAAGGTGTTTCATCACTCGGGCATGACTTGAAAGGCTGCATCATGAGCAATTACGACAAGATTTGTTTCGTTACCGGCGCCAGCAGCGGCATCGGAAATGCCATAGCGAAGGCGCTGCACGCCGATTCCTACACGGTTGTCGCGACCGCGCGCCGTCTGGAGCGGCTCAAGACCCTTGGGATCGATTCCGCCGATATGCTTTCAGGGGACCTTCGCGACGCGGCCTTCCAGGACTCGGTCGCTGAAACTGTATTCAGGAAGTACGGAAAATGCGATTATCTCTTCAATTGCGCGGGAACCATCACCGCCGGAACGGTCGAGGAGATCGACATCGATGAATTGACCTCTATGATCCGGTTGAATGTCGAGGCCACCATCAGGTTGACCTATACGTTCCTGAAACGATTCAAACAGCAGGGATTCGGCCATGTAATCAACATTTCGAGCGTACTCGGTACCAAGGTGCGGCCCACCGCAGGAGGTTACGCGGCGACGAAATTCGCGATGGAGGCGCTCTCCGAAGCGCTTCGGATGGAACTTTGCGGCACAAGGATCGACATAAGCTGCATCGAGCCCGGCCTGGTCATGACGGAGTTGCATGACGACTGGAAGCAGCACCCCAGGGAAAGCATGCATATTCATGAGCCGCTGAGCGTCGAGGACATCGTCCGCGCTGTACGTTTCATCATGAATCAACCTCCCCATGTCCGGGTCCCCCGACTGATGGTGCTGCCCAGGGATCACAATATCTGAATCGGCGGCGCGGCGCCCGGAACGCCACGGCTTCCCGCAGCATACGTAATAAAACGGAGGACCTGTGCCGAACCATCGCCATAACTGCGGAAAACTCCTGCGAGAAATCATGGTACATTCAATGTACAGACGGAAATCCTGATATCTCGGCGCGCGATGCCCGCGGGTTCTCTCAGCGACGGAAGACCGCCGGAGCGCTCGAGGTGCGGTGAGGTACGGTTCACTTCGCGATATCACACCGCAATACCTGCACGCATACGCATGCCGGTCGCTGCAGGCGATCCGTCGAGGTCTGTCCATGGTATGGGGCTGGAGCCTGCCGGAAGGTTTTTTGCTTTTCATCGCATGAAACACCTATTTTAGGAATACCTGATCACGCGATGCGCCCGAAGCACCGCGATCATTGCGCTCCGGCAGGTAATCTCCTCGTAACGCACCTGCGTAATGGTCACATGCGTACCATCGTGGGCGCGCCGACAGGACAGGCCGGTTGATCCACGAGTAATGAGTTCCCGAAGCGGCGTGAGTCATTTTTTATCGGCTTGTGTCGAGCCGTATCTCGCGTCTACCAAGGGTCAAATGCCGTCTTCGGCGGTGTTGATGCGACCGATCTCCCTGAAGCTGTTCATAAGGGTACCTCCAGATATTCGGTTTGTAATGAACCCGAGCGAAAAGGATGAGAGAGTACCCATTAGTCTTCTTATATAGAATATGGACAAAATCGGACGTCCTCCGCTTCGGAGCGAAAGGGACTCTTCTTCTTCAATCGGGAGAACGTACAATGCTCAAGGTCCTTTTTTGTATTTTTTCGGCCGCGTTTTTCCTGTATGGTCAAACCGGCGGTATCCTGATTCTTCGGCCTAACGAATCCCGGTACAAAAAGATCGAACTCGGCATCAAGTCGGAACTTAAGGACCATATGAGAATCAAGACAATCGTTCCTTGGAACGAGGCGGAGATCGTCGATGCAGTGAGGGTGGCCTCCCCTAAACTGGTCGTCGCCATGGGTATGAAAACGATCGGTTTCTGGAAAACGGTCAGGTTACGACATCCTGAGGCCGGTGCGATTCCGTCGATACTGCTGGGAAGTGGTTTTTTCAACCTGCGCATGGATGACCCGTCGAATATCTGCATATTTACTTTTGAACCCAGGCTCGAGCACTACAT
>CAZGVZ010000099.1:5473-10430 GCA_964529145.1 uncultured Fibrobacteraceae bacterium
CCCCTGCGCCAGCCGCTCCGACAGTACCGCCTCCCACCGGGAGCAGACCCGGGAATGTCGGGATCGTCTACTCATCCAAATCCGGCAATCTGGCGCGGGCTTATCTCGAAGAAAGCTCCCGCCTTGGAGTCAATCTCCATGCAAAACCGGTCGTTGTTTCCGACCTGGAAAAGAATCTTAAATTCATCGTCAAGAATTTTACAGACCATTACCATATCGATCTCATGATCGTTCTCGACGACCCTTCGGTGATCAACAATCGGAACATCGGCGACGTCTGGGTTCCGCTCCTTTCTCCTCTTGACATGCAGGTAGCGGTTCCCCCGGATCATTTCCACGAAATCGAGCCGAAGATCGGTTCGTTCGCGATACAGCCGCATTATACCGAAATCGGCCGCATCGTCGCCTCCGTAGTGAGCGGCGCAGAAGCGAACGGGTGGTGGCTTCGGCACAAGACGGTCCATTCCGACAAGGAGATCGTCTTCTATCGTGCCGGCGACGGTTCGATCGGCAGGGAGGAACGGCTGCACAACGATATCCTCGCCTCCTTTCATCCGAAAAGGACCGACACGGAACCGGCCAGGCATGCGGCAGGCACCGGAGAGCCGCCCGATTCTCACGGTATAGTCGCGTCCGTCGATATTCCGGAATCCGCTCAGGCGAGTGGACCGGGAACCGGAGCCCCGGTTGTGGCATCGCTTCAGGAGATTCCCGGGAGTGAAGAACGGATCCCGTCGGCCCGTACGCCGGTTCCCGGCAGTCCTCGTATCGCCAAGGAAGCGGAGAGGCCGGCCGCGGTCAAGTTGGCGGCCGGCCAGGCGCGATCCGGAGCGAGATCCGGATCGCTCGATGACAGGGTGCGTTCCCAGCGGAGGGATCCTCCTGTTCTCGCCGACTCCATAAAAGACCCCTTTCAGTATGCCGCTGCTCCGGATTCCGATACGGTCAGCGTCGAAATCACCGCAGTGACGGCCAATGTCTACAGGGACCTCTCTCCCGGTCTTCCTGTCGTGGGAATCGGAAGATGCGGGGACCGGCTGAAAGCCCGTTCCGAGGACAGCCTCTGGTACCTGGTCGACTTCTTCGGGGTTCCCGGATTTCTATCGAAGTCCGATGCCGCAGTCGTCACCCCTGCATCGTCCAGGGGCATCCCGACCGTTCTGCGTCCGCCTGCGGCAGTCGCCATACCGGTTCTTATCCTCTTCGCTCTTGCCATCTTCGCCCTGTCCGGGTCTTTCTCGGGGAGAAGCAGACCGGGCAGAATCGACTGCCTTCTGATCGCCAGGAGAACGAAAAGAATACCTTATTCCGCGGTGGACGCCAGGTCCGTCTCGCTGGTTTCCTATTTGAAGAATCTGGGATTTCACGTAAAGGTAACGAAGAAACTCGATCAGCTGAATGATTTTCTGCTCCTCAACGTGCCCGACGTCGTCTGCATCGACTGGAACTTCGCGGACGATATCCAGGACACGGTGATCAGGATGCTAAGGGAGCAGATGCTGAGTGCCGATTTTACACTGCTCTACTACAACATTTCCGACACTCCGCAGATCACCGATGAAGATTTTCTCGGAGGCCGCACCTTCTATTTCGGAAATGATTTCGCGGTTCCGGATCTCAATAAGGTGATCCCGATGATCAAAACGGGCCTTGACTCCTCGCAGAAGCATCCGGACAAGCCGATATCGTTCCTAGAAGGGAAAATCGGCGAGGACGCGCTCACGGAAATACTTCAGTTGATGGATATCAATAAAAAAACCGGTTGTCTGCTGATCGAGCACCATCATCCGGTCGGCATGATCTTTATCGAATCCGGTATCATCACCAACGCGATCACCAACTCCCATGTGGCTGAAGCCGCCGTGTTCGAGCTGCTTTCAATGAAACACGGCAGATTTCAGTTCCTGCCCGGTAAAAAACCGGTCAAGCAGCAGATGCAGCTGGATATCGTCGCCGTCCTGATGGAAAAGGCCAAACTGGTGGACGAGAAATTTTCCAACGCATGATGACGGGCCCCGGCATCCGAACCGGTATACCCGCGATCAAGCGATAGAATGAGGATGTTCGCTTCCACGCTGTCAGCCTGTCCGGAACTTTTGAGCGCCTGCCGCGGGCGGCCTGACTTCCTTCACGCCTGCATATCGTTGTCTGTTTCGTCATGGAGACATCACCCGGTTTATTCATGCGGCTCTCTCCAGGTGCCGGAACACAGGTTCTGGCAGTGCCTGTCGAGTCGATTTCACACTCAGGCCATCTCAGCTTCGTCTCGATGAACAGGTGGTTTCCGGAAAGGCGTTACTTATCTTTAGACGGTGGATCGAAGGTCACTTCCACCGCTCTATGTGGAACAAGTTGCATATCGCAACGTCGTTTTTTTTCAATCCTGCCAATGTTTTCCTCGCTTTGCCTCCCTTTTTCACCGCGAATGCGACGATCCCAGTCTCCGCACCGTTTAGCGGTGTGGCCGAAAACCGAATCCGGGAGGTGGATTCGAGATACTCGACGAACGCTTTCTCGATCACGATTCCGTGTGCGGCACCGAGCGAGAGTACGGGGAGAAGGTCTCCGATTCTGGCTACTCTGGTGAGTTTCGGCTCTACCGGAAAGAACCGTTTCAGGAAGGATCTCATGCCCGCCCTTCCCAGTATATCCATGACTCCGATCACCGCGGTATCATTGACGGATTCGACCGAGAAATGCCGGTCGGCCGATATGAGGACGTAACTCTCTTTTGTGGAGCCGTTCCGTTCACCCTCGAGCACGATTTCGAATTCGTCGAGCTGCTCGCGTATCAGGACCGTTTTCGAGATGACGGCATCCGGTGATTCCGTGCGTATACGCGACATCAGATCGTCGTACCTCCCGAAAACCGAGATCTCCACCCCCTGAAGTACCTGTGCCAGCCCTTCCTGCATCGACCCGGGATTGAGAGTGGATGGGTAGAAAACATAGATATGCTCACGCGCAGAAGCGCCAGCCGCCAGAAATGCGGCTGCGATGACGCCGGCGACGAATTTTCCGGCCATGGCCGAGATTGTTTTTCGCTTTAAACTCTCTTCGTGACTGGTGGGATGCTGCGGTGAAGGCGTTCGGGTCATTTTTTCTTATTCAACACTTTCGAGACTTCATATGTTCTGATATTTTTCTTATTGGTGAATTCGAGCGCTTTTTTCAAATTGAGAACCGAATACATCGAGATCGCCGGATGGATAACGACGCCCTTGTGGCTCCAGTCGTCGAACTTGAGATTGTAGATAATTTCTGCGGCCTGTTCTCCAAGGGATGCCGGATCGGGGATTACCGCGAACGTGCCGAAATTCAACCCTGGATCGACGAGCGATTCGATGCCGACTACGAGTGGGACCTTTTTCCTTTTGAGCGCCGGTAACCAGACTTCGCCGAGCAGGTGAGGTTTGAGAAGAACGTCATCGTTGGCGATCCAGAGCGCTTCCACACGCCCTTCCCCCAACAGGCTCTTCAGGGACTCCGCGATCTCGGACCGGTGTTTCAGCGTATCGCCGCCGATTTCGATTCCCTTTATCTCGATATTCTCGTTCCGACAGAAACGCTTATGCCTCTCCACGAATTCCCTCAACGGCTCGCGATACAGGACGCCGACCCTGGTGACAGGTCCACCGGTCACCCGCCTGAAATTGACCAGAGCGGTCACCATGGGGGTCTCGTAGGCGATTGCATTTACGTTACTTAATCCTGAAACCGCTCTCTCGACATCGAGCGCGAGTATCGTCACCACCTGGACCGATTCAGTCAGTCCGTCGCGTTCGAGCGCGTATTGTACATAAAAACGGATCGCGTTGTTGCCGATGAGCACGACGGCCTTCGGCTCGTTCTGCCGTATGAACTCCCGGTCGATATCGCCGAAGGAAGGTGTTCCGGTCATTTCCACCATCGAGAGCGAGAATTCATCTCGGAGCTCATTGACCAGTTCGTTCCGTGCCTGATCGAAAATTCCTCCTGTCGCGGTCAGGATAAGAACGTGATCCTGCCGCGCGGTCTGCCGGGATTCTTTCTGCTGAGCTGCGACAAAGGTATGGAACAGAATAAAAAGGAGTATTGGCATCCGTAAGGATCCGTGATGGAGCAGCCGTGAAAAAATTTCCGGTACATGTTTCATACATGACCTTCATCGCCTGAATTCGACATCGTGAGGTTCCTCACAAAAAGTAAACGATCACCAGATTTCGTCCGGCCGGGAACTCGTGTGGTCGCGGTCAGAAGGTGAATTTGACTCCGGTGGAAAAAGTCCTGCCCCGGTTGTAAGGGATCCTGCTTCCATTGACGAGTCCCCAGGCGGGAAGCCACACCTCCTCGTCCAGCAGGTTGTCGCAATCGAAAACAATTGATATCTCCTTGAAAACGGTCTTGAAAAGCCTGTTGAAATCGTAGGAACAGTGCACGTTCACCATGTTGAAATATCCGGTGGTCTTGTTGAGATCCGAGGAGTATTTCTCATCCAGCGCCTGATGAAAAGTGTTGAACGCGCTTACCGTAAGACCATTGGATGAGTGATAACTCAAACCGCCCTTCATGCTGAAATTTGGAAGCGGAGTGACGTTTTCCGCATCGGTTTTTTTATCCCTGCTCTGTTGAAACAGGAACGAACCCTCGATCATCCACTCTTTCGTGAGATAGTGCATTCCTTCGCACTCGACCCCGAAGATGGTGATTTCGCCGAGGTTGTCCCAGGTAGGGATAGCGAAGTGGGTGGGATCCCTGTCCTGGAAGATCAGATTTTTCATCCGGCTGTGAAATCCGTTGATACCGAAATGAGACCTGTCGTCCTGATAGTTGGCCCCCAGGTCGAACGTGTGGATTTTTTCCGGATCCAGGTCCCTTTCCTTTGAAGGGTCCGCCGCGATCCGTTCCACCATCTGTCCGCGCATCGTGGGATGATTGAGGAAAAGTTCGTCGAGACTCGGCGCACGATACGCCGTGC
>CAZGVZ010000100.1:0-10400 GCA_964529145.1 uncultured Fibrobacteraceae bacterium
TATCGTTTCGGTGATCGACGCATATGAAAATCGGACGATGAAAAAAACGACGAAAAGAATGACTCGTAAAGGTCTCATCAACATCCCAGGGCGAAAAAGTCGACAAACGCACTCTTTGGACACCGGACCATGCACCAGGCATCAGCTGATTTGTATTCTGCCGTGCATACATGATTTTTCAAACAAAATAACATCTATTTCCAGAGTGACGCAACCGGCACCGTTCTTTTTCATATATACTATAATGCTTCGTCACTTCGCCATTACCAGGTATCCGGCATAGTGCGCTCAAGGGCGGGCAGCTACTGTATTCACTCTGACGCATGCCGGATTCGAGATCATTTTCGGCTTTAAAAATACCGACCGGACAGATATAATCTCAATAATCATAATCGGAAGATCCCTTACGCGATCTGCTTTGCGGACAGCGGTAAAACGGTTCGGAGCTGCGAAGGGCGTATCACCGGATCGATATGCCCTTCGAGCTTCCAGTCCCGTTCTTCCCGCCTCTGTGTCACTCAGTTCTTTAAGTGTAAGGGATCCGGCGTTTTGCGATGTTTTTACCGTACCGCTTGGCATCTCATAGTAACGAATCGTCCGATTGAGGTATAACCCGATACATCGAGGATATATGCCCATAACTACACAGCTCAAAAACAAGATAGAACACTTCTCCAATCTCCCGACCTTGCCGCAGGTTGCATCCAGGTTGTTAAGCATAATCAACAATCCGCTCACCTCGGCCGGTGACGTGGCTTTTGTGGTCGGCCAGGACCTCTCGCTTTCGGCAAAAGTGCTCCGTCTCGCCAACAGTGCATTCTACGGTATTCCCCGGAGCATAACGAGCATCAGCAATGCAGTCGTAATCCTGGGGCTCAAAGTGATCAGTACCATGGTTCTCGGCCTTACGGTTTTCGATATGTTCCCCGAAGATCAAAGTTCCGTCAGACTTTTCGACCGCAAGGCGTTCTGGATTCATTCGCTGAGTTGCGGACTCATCGCCAAGTTTCTTGCTACCCGCATAAGAAAAGTCATACTGTTCGACCCAGAGGAGGCGTTCTGCACCGGTCTTCTTCACGATATCGGAAAGGTGGTGATGGAACAGTATCTGCATGACGATTTTCATCAGGCGCTCGATCACGCGGTGCGCGATGGAATCCCCCTTTTCGAGTCTGAAATGAAACGGCTTGGATACAGTCATTCCGATGTGGCGGAATGGTTGACGGAAAGTTGGAGCCTTCCTTTGGAAATAAGGCTTTCGCTCATTCACCACCATGATCCCGGGAATTCCGATCAGTGCAGGGATCTCGTTTCCCTCTGCCATATTGCGGACTGGCTCTGTTATGAAACAGGGATGGTGATCGGCCGGGAGTACAAGGCCCCCTCATTGCAGGAAGAGTCGATGGAACTGCTCAAACTGCGTACGGAGGATCTGGAATCCATCAAGGTTACGCTTCCCGATGAACTCAAAAAGATTTCGATATTCTATGATATCGCACATAATTGACGGTCCGAATATACGCACAGACTATTTTATGAGGTGCGAAATGCCCTGGATGAGGATTTCCCTCGAGAAGTCCCTTTCATGAATGACGAGTGCCGGGTTAGCCTTTTGGAAATTTTTCCGGTTTTCCCGGTGAAGGATCGATTTCCGGAATTCGCAGGAATCGTCCTCCGCGGAATCCTCATTATGAGTACTCTTGAAATTGAATCGGTTAAATTAATTTTATCACTAAACGAATATTTTGCGAGATTTTCATTTTGAAAATCGATTGACCTGGTTGCGGATGCATGATATAATTCCATCCATGATAACTACAGAGGTCTACATAATGGGAAAACGATTGGAAATCGTTGTTGTCGACGATGAGGTTCAGATAACTCAGCTTTTGAAAACTTTTATCGAATGTTCTTCGAAAAAAAGCAATGTCCACACATTCAACGATCCTACCAAAGCGAAAGATTATATTCTAAACAACAGTGTCGACGTGCTGATAACCGATTATAAAATGCCGAAGTACGATGGTATTCAACTTATGGAAGAGATTTCCCCTTCCATAAAAAAAGTGCTGATTTCAGGGTACGTCTCCGAAATCGCCGAAGAACGGCTCAATCAGATGGACGCTGTTTTTTTCGAGAAACCTGTCCCCATGAAAGCGCTTGAAAAAATCATCAGTGAGCAGGAAAAACTCCTGACAAGCTGATTGAACGGCGTTTCGTTTATTTTTACTTCTGCAACATTCCCGGACTGGATACCGGATAGCCCGTGATCCCCAGGCTAACAGCGATCGCTCATGCGGTGCATTGGAGCCACGATCGTCTTTATGTTGTGTCTGTCCGGAAACATCCTTCGTTTTGACGGAGATGAAGCGGGAATAGCCTGACATGAAAAAATCCGCTCGATGAATACGCCCTGCGTATCGATCCACCGGAGAGAGCCGCGGGCAGGAAGCCGCACCATTACGGAAATATGGCGATACGGAGCGTGACATACACAAGGCTGTCCGCAGTGATCAAGGTGAAAAAGAGGATTTTGGACAGATACAACATGGAAAGGAATATGCCATGAACGGAGTAGTATTTGTTTATATGACCGCCCGCGATTACGCCGAGGCCTCAGCAATCGGAAAAATCCTGGTCGAAGAGCGGCTTGCCGCGTGCTGCAACATCCTCGAAGGCATGCGATCGATCTATCGCTGGGATGGACGGATTTGTGAGGAATCCGAGACGGTCCTCATCGCGAAAACCCGGCAGACATCGGTGCATTCCCTTACACGGCGTGTAAAAGAACTCCATAGTTACGACTGTCCCTGTATCGCCGTAATTCCGGTAACAGGGGGAAATGAGGATTACCTGGCCTGGATAGTGAGGGAAACTTCGGGCGGCTGAGAATTTGGGGCCATATGTCGACTTCCTGAGGTATTCCAACCTCTTTTCCTCAGAGCCGGGAATTACCAAGACCCTCAATCGGAGGATCAATTTACGATGAGGTGGCTAGGCGGTGCAGTTAAAACAGCGAAATGCGCCGGATATCTTACGCTTCAAGAAAGTGACAATCGTCCGATCAAGGTTAGAAGACCTTGCCTTTCCTTCACCGGTTTCCCAGATTATTTTTTGGATCCATGATCTCATTCGAAAATGTCTCGAAACAGTACGGCGCTAAGCTGATACTGGATAGAACGTCCTTTTCCCTGTCGGAGAAAGAGCGGACAGGGTTAATCGGATCCAACGGCTCGGGGAAAACGACGTTACTGCGCATGCTTCACGGTGGCGAATCTTTAGACTCCGGAGTCATCAATATGCCCGGCGGCCTTTCGATAGGCTACCTTCCGCAGGAAGTCGAAGTTTTCGACCGGCTCTCCGCGCTGGAGATCGTCCTGTCTCCCTTCCGGCATCTGCTTTCCTTTATGGATCAGATGCAGTCATGTGGAGATTCGGATACCGATTCCCGGTCTGCGCTTTCACGACTCGACCATTTTCATGCGGAAATTGAACTGCACGACGCCTACTCGCTCCAGGCACGCGCGGAAGCGATTCTCGATGGTTTGGGAATTTCAGCCTCGCAACGGATCGAGCCGATCCAGCGGCTGTCCGGAGGGTTTCGAATGCGTGCGCTTCTCGGGAAACTGCTGTTGATTGCCCCCGATTTTCTGCTTCTTGACGAACCTACCAATCATCTGGACATGGATTCTCTCATCTGGCTTGAAAAATACCTTCTCCATCTTAAAAGCGGCATGCTCATCGTAAGTCACGACCGTGATTTCCTCAACCGTATCACCACCTGTACGGCGGGTATCGACAACGGCAGGATCACGGTAGCCGCAGGCAACTACGACCATTTCATGCGTCTTCGCGCGGAAACAGAGGCGAACGCGGAAAGCCGAGCGAGAAACATCTCGATTCAGATAGCTCAAAACGAAAGATTCATCGAGCGCTTCAGGGCCAAGGCCACCAAAGCGACACAGGCCCAGTCCCGCATCAAACTGATCGAAAAACTTCGCGCGGAAATGCCCGCACTCTCCTCATCCGGGTCCCGGAAGACCATACGATTCTCATTTCCCACTCCGCAATCGTCCGGATCCGTACCGGTTCAGTTCATGAACATCTGCGCGGGATACGATGGAAAAACCATCATCAATGACTGCTCGCTTTCCATCAATCGCGGCGATAAAATCGCCATCATCGGCCCCAACGGATCCGGAAAATCGACTCTGCTTAAACTCGTTGCCGGAATTCTCGAACCAATGGCCGGGAAGCTCGAATACGGATGCAACGTAGTTCTCCGCTATTTCGGACAGCACCAGCTCGAACAGCTGGATCCCGAAGCATCCCTTTACGACACGGTCATCCGTGATTCGGTATGCACGGAGAAGACCTTCGTCCGCAACATACTTGGAGCGTTCCTTTTTAGCGATGACGCGGTCGAAAAAAAGGTGAGTTTCCTTTCGGGCGGAGAAAAGGCCCGTGTCGTTCTCGCGACGCTTCTGGCAAGTCCGGGCAATGTATTGCTTCTCGATGAACCTACCAACCATCTCGATCTGGAATCGGTCGAAATGCTTTCGAAAGCGATGGCGGACTTTCAGGGGACCATGGTATTTGTATCTCATGACGAATATTTCATATCGAAAATCGCGAACCGGATCATAGAGATGCGACCGGGCTCCATTCGTGATTACCCGGGCACCCTTGCCGACTACCGGTATTATCTCGAATCGATCCCTGGAGCCGGATTTGGCCCTGAGTGTGCCGGTACCCCAGATCCTGACAGGTCCATCTCCACCGACTTGAAAACAATGAGGATTCGGGAACGTGAGTCACGCAAGCGACTGCTTCGATCGATCGAGAAGTGCGAACATGAGATCGCAGTACAGGAAGCGGAAATCACCCGCCTTGAAGCTGCACTTCTCGATCCTGCACACGCTTGCGACCATCTGCTCCTGAGCAAGTTGACCAAAGAGCATGAAGCCGCCCGCAGCGAACTCGAAAGACTGATGGTGTGCTGGGAGGAAAAGCAGATGGAGTATGAAGGAAGCTGCCCGTCCAGTCGTATACCCGGACGGCTTCCGTAGAAATGCGCCCATATTGGCATGCCGTTCCCATGAGATCGAAATGTATCACCGAACCTTCTCTTCCCTGAGATGACCGTTCCGGCCGGAGGACCTGTTTCCCGGGAAACGAGGGCCACGGTCACCGGCCATTCATTTATGCCGAATCTCAGTGGAAACGTCTCATGGGCATTTCAGACTGATGTATTGTTGAGGGTGTATTATTATTTATATTTACACCTTTCCCGAACCCGAAAGGCGAAAAATGTCGAAAATCAGAGGAAAAGCCCTTCTTCCATGGAAATTTACCCGTAATTACGTGCTCCCGAACCTTTTCAAGGATCTCAACGCCTGGAGGATGCTCCCGCAGCAATTCCGTAAATATTTCGGTTCACATGACCCGGATAGGGATATGCCGGTGGGGCAGATATCGCTCCGGGTCAACGAAGTGTGCAATCTCCGCTGCAAATCATGTGGTCAATGGGGGGAAAACGGCCATTTGCGCCGGAAACTCGAGGGGGGGGAAAAGCTTCAACAACTTGATTTCGACCTGGTGAAACGGGTGATCTTCGAAACTCGACGCGATTATCCGTTCTATTACATCTGGGGAGGCGAGCCTACAATGTGGAAGCCTCTGCTTCCGCTTTTCGAGGAACTTTCCCGTTTCAAGCTGAAAGGATCGATCGTCACCAACGCCCAGGATCTCGATCGTATCCTCGAGGATCTCATCGATACCGGTTCACTCCAGGTGCTTTTTCTGAGCCTCGACGGCTGGGACAGCGATTCCCAGAACATCATGCGGTCGCCCGCAGGCGGGAAAAAATCCGATAATTTCGAAAAGACCATGGCGGTTATCGACAGGGCGGACGCAATAAAGCGCAAGAAAAACCTGCGGTTTCCGCTCGTCATCCCGATCACGGTGATTTCCAATGCCAATTATATGCATCTGGCCGACATTCATCGGCTGGTTATTGACAAGGCACAGCTGCACCCTTTCTACTTCGGATGGTTCATTACCGAGGAGCGGGCCCTGCTTCATGAAAAGGTGTTCGAAAACCGTTTCGGCACTCTGCCGCGAAATCACCGTGGATACCTGAAATCTTGCTTCAACGATGTCGACCCTGCGGAAACGGCCCGACAGATAAAGACTGTTCGCCGCATCTCGGAGAACCGGGTTTGCGTCCCTCAATTTCTCCCTGACATCGAATCGGAACAGGAAATCTTTCGCTACTACAGCGACCATGCCTGGAATTGCGGATATTCCCATTGCGACAGCATTTACTTCGTTGCGGAGATCTCTCCCGACGGACGTATCACCCCATGCCGCGACTATCAGGACTATACCGCGGGCAATATCTACGAGAAATCTTTCTATGATATCTGGAACGGTGACGCGTTCAAGGAATTCAGGAGGAAAATGCGTTCAGGATTGATGCCCGTCTGTTCACGATGCTGCGGGCTGCAGGGGTTCTGATATCTGGAACCCAAGAAAGCGCCTGCATTGACCGGATGAAGGGGAAGGATTTTCCTTCGTACAATGTCGAAACAGATGCCCGGAATCGAATACTGTCTTCCCGAGTTCGTAGAATATTATTTTATGTCGTTTTATCGGGCGGCGGATGCCTGTCCTCGGCAGTAACGGGATTTCAGCCCGGAGTCGTCTCATCGGAGGTTTTCATACCGGGCCTGATATGCACCAGATGCCTGGTCCAGGCAGGTACGATACAATTTTCGTGAATGCCGTGCGGAATACCTTTTACCGGAAGGATCATCATTTCTAATGAAAACGGTCTGCATCAAAATCGGCGGATCGACGGTCGATGCGGAAGGACTGCTGCATGAGCTGGGAAAAAGCGTCGGCACTCTTCTCGATCACGGATCGTTTCCCGTCATCGTTCATGGGGGGGGCAAGGACATAGCCCGACAATTGAAATCGCTGAATCGTGAATTCACCTTTGTGGAAGGCATGAGAGTCACAGACGCTGAAATGGTCAAAATCGTCCAGATGGTGCTTACGGGAGACGTCAACAAAAGAATAGTGAATGCACTGATTTTGGAGGGTGTCAATGCCGCGGGTTTCAGCGGTGTGGACGCCTCGCTTTTTACCGCATCGAGGATGATGATCAACGGCCGGGATATCGGTTATGTAGGGAAAATTGAGGCTGTATCTCCGTTACTGATCGAAACCTGCAGGAGTTCGGGAATGGTTCCGGTCATATCCCCCGTTTCCCGCGATGCTTCCGGGTTTATCTATAACGTCAATGCGGACCTGGCGGCTGGGGAACTTGCAATGGCGCTGCGGGCAGATGACCTGATTTTCATCTCCGATGTGGCGGGAGTACTCGTTGAGGGAAGTGTCCGCAAGGATATCCCGGTTGCGGATATCGAGCGGCTGATCGCCGGCGGACACATCACCGGTGGCATGATCCCGAAACTGCGTTCCGCGGCCGAAGCTGTTGAACGCGGCGTACGGCGGGTGCATATCTGCGGCTGGAACGATAGCGGGACCCTCCACGACCAGCTCACCGGAGGAGAATCCGCGGGCACGGTGATCCATGCATAACCAGGAGAATGGAAGAAGATGAGTGGAGCGAACTTCGACAGGCTATTCGTGCCGACGTACAGGAGAGACGGCGTACCATTTACCCACGGCAAGGGAAGCTACCTGTACGACGAGGACGGCCAGGCGTACCTCGACTTCGGGAGCGGTATTGCGGTAAATTCCCTGGGCCACGGCAATCCATCTCTACGCAGGGCGCTCACGGCTCAGGGTTCCTCTTTGATACACTGCTCGAATCTTTATTACTCGAAACCGCAGATCGAACTCGCCCGACTGCTCGTAAGGCATAGCTTCGGGGAACGGGTCTTTTTCTGCAACAGCGGCACCGAGGCGAACGAAGCCGCCATAAAATTCGCCCGCAAATGGGCACGGAAAGACGATCCCTCCAGATTTCACCTGCTCTCTTTTTCGGACGGTTTCCATGGCCGAACCTACGGCGCCCTCAGCGCGACCGCCCAGGAAAAATTCCACGAGGGATTCGATCCGCTCGTCGGGGGATTCCACTACGCACCGTACAACAACGACTCCGCGGTTCGAAAGCTCCTGGGCAAATTCAAGTTCGCCGCGATCATCGTCGAGCCACTTCAGGGCGAAGGCGGTGTCAACGCGGCCGCACCAGGGTTCATCTCATTCCTCCGAAAGACCGCAGACAAACATCGCTGTGCCCTGATCTTCGATGAAATTCAGTGCGGAATGGGGCGAACCGGCACGCTCTGGAACTACGAGCGCTACAAGGTGCCGCCGGACATGATGACTCTGGCCAAGCCGCTCGGCGGCGGGCTGCCGCTTGGAGCCGTACTTGTCCGTGAAGAAATCGCCGCTGCGATCTCCCCGGGCGACCACGGAACCACTTTCGGGGGAAATCCCGTAGCCTGCGCGCTGGGAATCGAGGTTCTGAAAACCGTTTCCGACAGGAAATTCCTGAAAAGCGTTAGGGAAAAAGGGATATTGCTCCATTCATTGCTGGATGCACTGAGACTTTCGTTTTCGTCAATTGATTCCGTTCTGGGGAGCGGATTGCTTATCGGTGTCAGAATGAAGACCGACCCATCGGCGATTGTGTCCGAATGCAGAAATGACGGGCTCCTGGTAGTCAAAGCCGGCCATAACACGATCCGTTTTATCCCTCCGCTCACCGTCAAGACTGGAGAAATAAGGAAAGCCGCAGGCATCTTCAAAAACGTTCTCAAAAAACACGTGCAATAAAGGACCATCTATGGAAAAGGTAGTACTTCTCTACTCGGGCGGACTGGATACAAGCATCATGATTCACTGGCTCAGGGAGAACTATCACTGCGAGGTGATCGCCATGTGCGCGGATCTCGGACAAAAGGAGGAACTTTCCGGGCTGGAGGCGAAAGCGCTCAGGACCGGCGCCTCGAAACTGTACATCGAAGACCTCACCGAGGAGTTCGTCACCGGATACATATTCCCGGCCATAAGGGCCGGTGCCGTTTACGAAGGTTCCTATCTTCTCGGCACCAGTTTCGCCCGGCCGCTTATCGCGAAAAGAGCCGTGGAGATAGCTCACAAAGAGGGTGCCACCGCGGTTGCACACGGTGCCACGGGAAAGGGAAACGATCAGGTGCGGTTCGAACTCACCGTCATGGCCCTCGACCCGAAGCTAAGGATAATCTCTCCATGGAAAGATCCTCTCTGGAAGCTCGATTCCAGAGAGGCATGTATAGCGTATGCGGAAAAAAACGGTATTCCTGTTTCGCAATCGAAAAAGAGAATCTACAGCGAAGATCGGAATATCTGGCATATCAGTCATGAAGGAGGTTCGCTCGAGAGTCCATGGAATGAACCCGAAGACGACGTGTACACCCTGTCTAACACCGTTGAAAAAGCGCCTGACCGTGCTGATCGTATCGTGATCGGATTTGAAAAAGGAACCCCGGTTTCGATCGACGGAAAACGCATGTCGCCGGTAGAGTTGCTTGAAAAGCTCAACGAGGTGGGTTCACTGCATGCGATCGGTCATGTAGACATGGTAGAAAACCGGCTTGTGGGAATCAAATCGAGAGGCGTGTACGAGACTCCCGGAGGAACGCTGCTCTGGTTCGCTCACCGTGAGCTCGAGCGTCTGGTGCTCGACCGGGATACGAGCCATTTCAAGGAAACACTCGCATGCAGATACTCGGAGCTTGTCTACGACGGGAAATGGTTCTCTCCTCTCCGAAGCGCGCTTGACGCTTTCGTGGACGCCACCCAGCGAAACGTCACCGGCACGGTAAAATTGAAGCTCTATAAAGGTAATGTCATACCGGCCGGCTCAAAAGCGGATGCGTCACTGTACCTCGAGGATCTCGCATCGTTCACCGATACCGATTTCTACGACCAGAAGGACGCGACAGGCTTCATACGTATTCTGGGCCTGCCTATGAAAGTTGCGGGTTTGGTCGGGCGGCGGGACCAGAGGCACGACAGGCGGCTGTAGCCATGGCGGAAAACTGCGATGCGATCATCGTTGCCGCAGGTCAGGGGACCCGTTTGGGATATTCGCTCCCCAAAGCGTTCGTACCGCTTGCCGGCAGAATTCTGCTCTCCTATTCGTTCGATGTATTCAGTGTACACCCTTTGATCTCGAAAGTGGTCCTGGCTGTACCTGAAACCATGATCGATCAGGCGCGGTCGATCTATTCTCATGATCACGTGACTATTGTCGCCGGTGGTTCCGAACGCTGGGAATCGGTGAGGAACGGTTGTGCAGTATGCGATTCAGAATGGATTATGGTTCATGATGCCGCCCGTCCATTCGTGACGGCTGAGGTCATTGGAGGGCTGCTCTCGAA
>CAZGVZ010000101.1:0-1599 GCA_964529145.1 uncultured Fibrobacteraceae bacterium
ATGTGACTGCCATGGAGGAGGCCCTCTCTGCTACGGAGCCTGCGGGCAGGCGCTATTACTGGAAAAGTGAATATCTCTCCCGTATCGAACCGGTCCTGTGCGACATGACAGCCGCAAACGCGGAAAAGATCCCCTCACCGCACTCCGCCATAATCCTGTTCCAGATCGAAGGAGCGGTCAACCGACTTGACGAAGGCTACTCACCCGCGGACAACCGGGATGCGCACTGGGTGCTCGCGATCGAAAGCTCCTGGGAACTGGCTTCGGACGACGCGGAAAACATGGAATGGACGCGCAGGACTTGGAATGATCTCAGGACATTTTCCACCGGAAGTTCCTATGTCAACTTCCTGACCGGAGACGAAACACCCGAACGGGTCCGCGCGTCTCTCGGAAAGGGGCTTCGAAGGCTCACGGAAGTCAAACGGCGCTGGGACGGGGAAAACCTCTTCCGTGTCAATAGAAACATAGAGCCGGCCGGGGCATGATTCTCCCCTGTCCTGGCGGGAAGCACCGGGGAGAAAGAAGCCTCGCGCCGGGATTGGTGGTGTACCCTTTTCAGGAATCCGCATCACCCCATGATCAGGATAAGTCCGGAGATGATCCCGGCAAACGGCACGAGCTTCGTGCGGATATTCCCTTCCCTGAACAGCACGATGCCTCCGATAAAGGAAATGAGCACGTTGGATCTCCTTATGGCGGACACCAGCGCGAGCTTTGCCGTTGGATTCGAGAGCGCGGACATGTAGAACGTGTCCGCGACGACCAGCAGGATGCCGACCAGCGGAATCGCGGGACGGAAAGAAAATGGGGCGGAAGCAGCCCCACGGGAACGGAAAACGAGTGCGATGAATCCGTAAATACCGGAAAGGTACAGGAGAAACCAGCAGAGTACGAAAAGGGGCGGGAGGGCTTTCGTCTGGAGCAGATATTTGTCGAATCCTGCACTTATGGCCCCGGTCACCGCCGAAAGGATCATGCATATGATCCAGACCGTCGAAGCTTTGGCTCCGCTATCTTTCCGGGAGGATCGCGAATAGAGTACATAGGAGACGAGTATCAGTGTGATCCCGGTCCACTGCGTTACGGTCGGACGCTCACCGAAAAGTGTGACCGCACCGAGAACGGTGAACAGAGGAGCTGTCGCGCGCAGAGGGGTGGCGATGGTGAGCGGAAGATGCTTCAGCCCCATATAGGAAAGCACCCAGGAGGTTCCGACGATCACGGATTTCGCTACCACGAGAAGATGGATCGAAAGCTGCAGAGGCGGAATGAAGACGTGCCACTCCCGCGCCAGTGCCGGGTTCAGGAAAGAAAGTCCGATGAGCGGCATGGTACAGAGGGCACCGGAAAGCGTCGAAAGGAAAAGCACCGGAAAGACCGCATTGTTCGTCACCGCGCTTTTCTTGGCGACATCGTACATTCCCAGGAAAAATGCGGATATGCAACTGAGCGGGAGCCACATGCAAGGATTGCCTTCGCTGAAATGGATCAAATTACCGGTTTTCTGCCTGCCTTGTACACAGAGGGATGCAACGCGCTCCCCGTCCGATGAAGAAAGTGGAAAAATATACTTTTCGATCGTCACCATGAGAAGAA
>CAZGVZ010000101.1:1609-4856 GCA_964529145.1 uncultured Fibrobacteraceae bacterium
AGAAACCTGTTTCACGGGAAGAGTCTCAGTTTGAATTTCAAGGGCCTTTGGTGCGCTGAGAGCGCATGGCGTAATTGCCCTGGATGAAGGCCAGTTGAAGAATTTTTGAAATCGGGTGGGGCGCGATATGAGTTAAGAACAGCGGGGGAAGGTATTTTAAAACTGAGACACTGCACTTTCACGAGGAGGATTGCCGGACCCCTACTGAGCAATGCTTACCTATTTCGCACAGGGTATATTTTTCTGATTGGGATCACCTGAGCCTCTAAAAAGGTTCACGATCGCCGGAAGCCCAATCCGGAAATCGAGAACTCAGGAGGCCGGAGCACAAGGATATGAACGAACCGCACCGCAGACACATTCTCGGTTTCCCCGAGATGGACGTCCAGCACGACTACTGTTATCGCCTTTTCGCGATGATCGTCCCGTCCGCAACAGGTGGCGGAGGGCCGGTGTTTGGCACCCTGCTCCGCGAGATAGAGTCGTACCTCCTCTTTCATTTCGAAAGCGAGGAGCATCTGATGCGTATGTACGAGTACCCCGGATTCGCGATCCATCAATCGGACCACGAACAGGCCTGCCGCAGACTGGTGCGTTTTCTCGATGATTACGAGGGGGGTACGCTCAATCCCGCCGCGCTGTCCATCTTTTTACAAGGATGGCTGATGGAGCACAGTTCGGCCGCGGATTCCGGGTACGTGAAATGGATCATGGAGCGCAGGGCCGGCCTGAGCGGGCGAGCCTGATTCCTGTCTCCCGCCCGGGCGTTCCATTTCCACGTTAAGGCGAGAGTCTTCGTCGGTCAACCAGGCCACCGCCTGTGCAGTGGCTCGCCATGGCGTGCCCCGACAGCCCGCGGAAAACAGGAAGAATGCATTCATTCCAGGGTGCGGGCTACTCAACCGGCCGGAGCCGGTGGCTTCTTGTATCGAATCCCTGGAAGGCTTTTTACAGATGCCTTTCCACACAGCAAATAATGGCCACATGCCCGGACACGAGCTGTGATTTCATATTTGTGCTGTTCCGGCGGCTCCGGGAACGCTGCTCACGTCACACTTCATCAGAAACGATATGGAACTGCTCGATCTTTGTACCGCGGCCGGCGTACCCACCGGAGAGCGCGTTCCCAGGGAAACCGCTCACCAGAAAGGTCTGTGGCACCGTACGATTCATTGCTGGATGAGAAACGGCGCGGGCGAGCTGCTGCTTCAGAAACGTTCGGCCGCAAAAGAGACCCATCCAGGGTTGTGGGACATATCCTGCGCCGGTCACCTTTCGGCAGGTGACGACAGCCTCAGCGGCGTAATCCGGGAAGCGCGGGAGGAACTGGGGCTTATGCTCGATCCGGAAGGCCTTCGCTTTCTATTCACTCTCGCTCAGCACTGGGAGAGTCCAGACCGCTCGGTCATCGAAAACGAGATCAAGGACGTCTTCCTCTACACCCTCCCGGTCGAAATCGATGACCTGCGCCCGGATCCCGTGGAGGTGAGCGGTGTACGTTTTATATCAATTGACAGACTGAAAAGATGCATTGCGGAAAACTGCAGGGAGTTAGTCCCGCACGACGAGGAGTATCGCAGGCTTTTCGCGCTTCTCGAAGAAACCTGAAAAACGAAGGGGAATCCGGATTCCCGGCCTCATCCGGCTTCCTTCGGCGTTCTTTCCAATGCCTCTATGCTCCTGCGCAATGATGAACAGGCCCTCCCGACGTCCCGCTTGAGAATCCTGTTGCCGATTTCCAGCGAGGTGACCCGGTTCAGTATCTCCCTGGCCTCCCCGGTTTCGACGGTTCGCCTGAGTCTTTCCAGGAGTTCGCGATATTTCCGGGAGTTCGCTTCCATATAGGGCGCGAATTTCAGCATTTTCCGGAAGCTCTTTCCCCTCAGCCGGATACCCCGGCCCGAGCGGTCCTTTTCAAATGCGACCTCGTCGACCTCCGCGGCCGGGCCGATCCCGGTCCGCAGCTTTATCAGCGCACGGGAGAGGAATGGAAGATCCGATTTTTCCCGGCCGGAATACCTGATTTTCTCGGAAATATCGCCGACAAGTTCCTCCTCGAAAGATCGATAGAAACCGTCCGGACAGGGAGTGCCGTATGCGTGAAGCAGTTCACGCGATACGTACCCGTGAAGGCTCTTCCCGTCCCTGTCTCCGGTAAACCTTTGATTGCATTCCCCGATACTCGCGAGCGTCACGTCAACCGTTTCGGCGGCGGGAACGGAATCGAACCGGACATTGCCGTATTCCTCACGGCCCGGTGTCGAAGCAGCGCAGGCCTCTCTCCGCAAATTCTCTCTCGTGAGCCTCAGCCTCAGGACGGCGTTCCACAGACCGTAACAGGTGCGCGCGGAATCGGTCACGTCGGAGTTGAAGGGTCTGATCACGTCGTCAGTCGTTCCGCTCTTGGCGAAATTGCTTTCCTGCTCTCCATCGTTCTCGCAGATGTCGAATCCGCCGAGTCCGTCGGAAGGATTCGAGACGAGGCGTTTGTGAAGAGCGAGCCGGACCGGGGCTATCTTTGCAGGATCATCGAAGGGCACGAGGTCCCTTGTCCGGTCGGTCCACGGGACCTCATGGCCCGAAAATTCCACTCGTTTGACGAAAAGAGAGGGATGCCGGGCCGGTGACACGGACAGCCTGTTGAGATAAAGGGCATTGAAGAGGTGCATCTGCTCATAAAGCGACAGTTCGAGCGTGCCGAGCGCGATCGAATGGTTCGAGGCGTTGTTCCGGCACGCGATGCCGTCTCCCGTGACCACCGAAGCCATTGCGCAATAGAGCTGCGGGCCCGATACGGTTTCCGACAGGGAAAGGTCCCCCCGGCCAAGGCGGCCGAGCAGAAGACCTGTTTTGTGAATCCGGCTTTCTTCAGCCGACCGGGTCCCGAGACGGTACAATGTCTCCACCGCGAGAATATTGTTCGAGGACGCCAGGTGATTGAACAGAAAATCGTACCCCTGGAACACGCGGCCGTAGTTGCGTACGGCATACCCCCCTTCCCCTCCATCGTGAAGGTAAACCATGCCCGTACGTTCGCTTCCTTCGTTCAGATATTTCCGCGCCCATGCGCAGGTGTCGGGAACTTCCCGGTCATCGGACGCCAGGTCGGAGCGGCCATACACGTCGAGATCGTAGGCCAGTCCGTATATGAGCGGTTTCGCCACGCTCGATCCGTTGGGATTCCTGTTGACGTGAAGAGACTGCAGCCTGCTTCCGAGGAGATCTCTCGAGCAGTATGCGAGAAGTT
>CAZGVZ010000101.1:4866-10393 GCA_964529145.1 uncultured Fibrobacteraceae bacterium
GTGCGGGAGTTCATTATGGCGTAGGAATAGTATTGTCCGGGAACACGTAGCGTATCCCTTTTGTAATAGAAGCAGGATCTGCGGACCGAATCCAGCGCAGCACGGCCGTACCTTACAGTACATACGACCGTGTCCCCTTTCCGCAGGCCTGCCCCCGGGGCTGCGGATAGATTCCCGGGGAGCGTGTCCCTTCCGACGATACGGATCGAGCGGAGCGTATCGGGCGGAAGCGTCTTGCGGGCAAGAGTGACTCCCGCACTCCCGATCCGGACATCCGTCCTGATAGTCGTGTCGGATCCGAAGCCTCTCGCGGCGACCGCCCGCTCGAGCGATCGTTGCACCCTCGCATCTATGGTGAGGGTAATCCTGCAGTTTCCGAACCGCCTTATCATGCTTTCAGGATCCGAGATATCCATCTGATCCAGTTCCTCCCCCTCCATCCCGTTCGAACGGCAGATCCGTCTCAGGTACTCGTTCGCCAGGTCGAGTATATATCCGTTTTCGGGAATGACGGGTCGCGGCTGCAGAAACTTCAGCGAATCGAGGTCCAGCAGAATCTTCTCGCGTTCGTCGGCATTCCAGTCGAAAATTTCCGAAAGGAAGGGAAAACCGGCCTTGATCTGTCCGATTATCTTCCCGGGGAGATGACGGTTCCACTTCACCAGTCTGGCGAGATAGAGACTCTGGGGGATGGTCAGGCTGTCCGGAGGGACACCGAAGAGCCCCCGGCTGATATCGCCGTATCCTGTCATACCCCGTCCCGCTGAAACGCAATGATTGACATAACAGGTCAATATCTCGTCATTGGAGTAAGCCGTTCGGAGCGCCTGGGCGAGTTTGAGTTCGTTGAGCTTACGCGAGATGGATTTCTCCGCATAGGCGAAGCCCCGGCGATCGCTTTTCATCAGTAAAAATCTCGCGACCTGCATATGAATCGTGCTGCTTCCCCTGGGAAGATGAATTCTCATCGTGCGCAATGTGAGAAGACCCGCTTTGAGCGTCGCACGCAACAGGGCGTTGAGTTCGTACCCCTTGCTGCGGGTATTGAAATTCTTGTCTTCAGACGCCAGAAGAGATTTCACGAGCACGTCACCGAGCTGCGACAGCCTTATGCTGGTCTGAGTGGTTTTCAATTCCGCCAGAGGGATCCCATGGCGGTCGTCGACGCGTATCGTCCTGTTGAAGTTTTCTATGCCGTTAAGTTCCATGATTGCGGAAAGAGAGGGAAAATCGCTGATTTTTCGCTCCCCGTCCCGGGGAATTACTGGAGCGCTTCCAGCGGTCAGGCCTGTCCCCGTCATCCCGGAGGCGGCCAGGGCCATCTTCCTGTTGGTGCGGATCTCCTGCCAGACGTAGCCGTATTCCCGTGAAAGCCGGCCCTGCTTTTCGAGTTTCAGAAGCTTTCCCGCACCCGCATCGATGTAAAGCCCGAACAGGAAACCGGGCAGGATGCACATTCCGGATACAACGAGCAAAAACGGCGCTCCGAAGCGAAAGAGGTTGCTGCATTTCTTTTTTTTTAGCGGATGCGAACGAATCATTCGACTCCTCTCAGGCTATCACCGCCATGGGCGGCGGCTTGATTGGAACGTGCAACGGCCCTCGAAAAACGAGAAAAATGCATTGCATTCCAAGATACAGTTTAGCTCCCAGTAGAGCAGGTGGTTTTTCCTCGTATTAAAACCTGGAAGTTCTTTTTGACAGATGCCTTACCACATCAGTAAGCAGTCGATTCCCGGCGGTTTTGAAAAGAAGGACAACGTAAAAATAACTTATCGGTGGATCGCTCTGTACTCCAACCTCGCGCCTTGGCGTTTTTCTGGCAGATCCGAAGAAAAAGCCACCGAAAAAGCATCTGCCGGCCCATACTGGTGTATTCCAGGGGGCGGCACCCGGTTACCCCGAGTTCCGAATGCGTTCCGAATGCGATCCGGAGCGTCTCATTATTGAAAAAGAATCGGAACAGACGCGCATGCGGCTCATTCAATCCGAAAAACTGGCCGGCATAGGCCAGCTTGCCGCTGGAGTGGCGCACAAAATCAATAATCCGGTCGGATTCGTTCTCGGCAATTCAGAAATACTTGTCGTTTATTTCCGGACCATTAAAAATCTCCTGGTTTTCTACGAATCTACACCCGATGAGAGTGAGATTTTCAAGAAGAGAAAAGAACTGGATATGGATTATATCCTTGCCGATATCGACAGTCTCCTTGACGATAACATCAAGGGATTGCAAAGGATAATCGCCATCGTGGCGAATCTCAAAAGCTTCGCGAGAATCGAACGGAGCAACGGCAAAACGGAGGCCGATCTGGAGGAAAGTATCGAAAACACGATGTGCATCGCTAAAAACGAGATCAAATACCATGCCGATATCAGGACCGAATTCGGAAGCATTGGAACTGTCTGGTGCAATATCGGAGAGATCAACCAGGTATTGCTCAACCTCATCATAAATGCCGCACAGGCGATCCAGGAGCAGCGCCGCACCGACAGGGGACTCATTACCGTAAAGACTGGTCATGTGGACGACAATACAGTTTTTTGCACTATAACCGACGACGGACCGGGAATAAAAAAGGAGATCTTAGAAAAAATATTCGATCCGTTCTTCACAACAAAACCGGTCGGAAAGGGAACCGGACTCGGCCTCAACATCGCCTGGGATATAGTTGTCAACAGACACAAGGGTGAAATCCTCGTCGACAGCACTATCGGAAAAGAGACGTGTTTCACCATCAAATTGCCCTGGAAAAAGAGGGAATGCTATCATGATCGATAACCACTTCCTCCCGGTTGAAATCGGTCCACAAGATCAGGATGATCCGGCCGATTCCGGCAAGACTGGAGATCCTGAAGGATCGCGTCAAATTTTCACTTTTCGTCTTTTTTTCATGATACTTATAGTTGTCAACCCTTTATTTTCACTTGTATTCGACTTCTATTTCGTCGAATCGTTTATCCAGAAATTGATCCTTTCGGCATTTTACCTGTCGATTCTTGTCTCGACATACAGGTTTGAGTTCTTCCGCAACAATGTATACAGGATCTTCTACTACTCTTCCTTCGCGGCTTTCATACAATTGGGTTATCTCCTTTATCTGAACGGCTATTCACCCGCATACTATCTATCCTTTTTTTTGATGATATTCGAACCTTTTTTCACCACAAAACCGGCAGGAAAAGGCACAGGTCTGGGATTATCCATAGCCTGGGACATCATCGCCAATCGACACAAGAGTGGAATCAAGATAGACAGCGATTCAGGTATGGGAACCTGCTTTACGGTCAAACTCCCTAAAAAAACGGAAAAAACGATATGAAAAAGAAAATCCTCATCGTCGATGATGAAGAAAGCATCACGAGATATCTTTTCAGAGCGCTTCGGGGCAGGGAATATGAAATAGAGATCGCGAACAACAGTCGCGACGCACTGACGATCCTTGAAAATAAACCCATCGACCTCATCATTTCTGATATGAGGATGCCTGAAATGACGGGATATGAACTTTTGGCCAGGGTCAGGCAAAAACATCCCGGCATCATACGTATCATTCTCAGCGGTGACTCGGACAGGGAAACAATAATAAAAGCGGTGGCGGACGGAACCGCCAGATCCTACCTGACCAAACCTATCGGCAACGACGCATTGAAGCTCCACCTCACGCGTCTTTTCACGATTTACGACTCATTGCACCGGAACGATCTCCTGCGGATCGTCGAGAGCATTGAAAGCATGCCGGTCATACCTTCCGCGTACGAGCAGCTGCTTCTGTCTATAAAACAGAACAGGTCGATGAACTCGATAGCCGAGTCCATTTCGAACGACCCCGAATACGCCGCGAAGATTTTACAGGTTGCGAACTCTTCATTATATGGAGTTAAAATTGGATCGGTTGTCCAGGCACTGGTGTACCTGGGTCTCGAAAACCGTCAAGCAACTCGTTCTTGGAACCGAGATATTCCGTTCCTTCGTCTCCTCCGGCATGAATCTCGCGGAAATGGAATTGTTGTGGGAGCATTCACGAATGACCAACAGGCTATTCCATGCGATTTACAGGAAGATCCACGGCTCTTCCGTTCCGGACGAATACAGCTGTTGCGGATTGCTGCACGACACTGGACTTCTGCTGATGACAAGATGTTTTCCAGGACAGTATGCAGGCATACTTGACAAAATGACGACGGATAATTGCTCTTTGAAAGCCGCCGAATTGGACGTGATGGGCGTATGCCACAGCTGTCTGGGTGCATACCTTCTCGACTGGTGGAACCTTCCACAGGCAATAGTGGAAGCATGTCTTTACCATCATGATCCCCTGCATCAGGCCGTGCAAAACATCGAAATATGCAGTATACTGCATATTTCGGACCATTATTCATGGAAAAAGCTCGACAGACCTCACTATGCGCCCTTGTGTGAAAATGTTTTCGAATCGATCGGAACCGATATTGAAAGGATAGACGATACCGTGGCGGATTCCCTGCGATGAATGACTCGATGAATATGAATCAACTATCGAATGGAGGAGCAATGACCTATACCGTTCTGTTTGTAGATGATGAACAAATGATGCTTGAATCGATTAGTCGCACTCTGCACAAGGAACCTTATAGGGTGAAAACTGCCAATAGCGGCGATGCAGCCCTGAAGATCCTTGTTGAAACTCCGCCATCGGTGATCGTGACGGATATGAACATGCCTTTCATGGACGGAAACGAATTTTTGGGCAAGGCGCAGGAGATTTGTCCGGATGCCGTATATATGATCCTGTCGGCCTATTCCGACATTGACAAAATCATGAAAGCGATAAACGAACAACACGTCTGGAGATACATAAACAAACCTTGCATAAAGAAGACCTCAAATTGGCGGTACAGAATGCCATCGAGGTATTCCAGCACCGCAAGGATAAGAAGGACCTGCTTTCGAGGCTGGAGGAACAGAACGGGCAATTGATCGACCTTGCCGATGCGCTGGAAAAAAAAGTCCGCGAACGCACCATTAAGTTGATGGAGAAAAACGAGATCCTCCAGATGCTCGTGGAAGGAAGCGATATCGGGCCAGTCCTTCGAAAAATCTGCAAGATCATCTCAGGACATTTGTCGCCATCACCAGTTTATATCGATGTTCCGTTTCTCGGCGCCACCTTTTCCGACGGCTCCGAAGCGTTTTCCTATGAACTCAGGGATATGTGCGGCGAGGCCATAAATATAACAAAAGAGGTCATCTCCGAAGCCGTTTTATGTGTTCCACTGATCAAAAGCGATACGATATTTGGAACCCTTGTTATAGGGAATACAAAAAACCTGGACAGTGATCTGCTTATCGATACCAAAGAGGGTTTCATTCCCACGGTGATAATCTGTCTTATGCAGGCGATGAATCTCCAGCAGATCGACAAGCTGATGGACGAGTTATTGCCTGATCAGCCTTGAAGCCCTGATACGGTTGGAATGATTCGAAATGTGAATGCTATTTCCAAAAGGAACTCCGATAACAGATATGGAAGTCCGCAGGAATACC
>CAZGVZ010000102.1:0-10338 GCA_964529145.1 uncultured Fibrobacteraceae bacterium
TATCCGCCTACATGGCCTTCTCCCCATCCCATATTCATGATGGCACCGAACTCCTCATTAAACAGTTTTTCCCTGAACTCCTGCCGTGCATGAGTATAATAACCTTCATATTTTTCAGCGGCAACGTTATCACCGACAAACTTCGCCATCTCCGCCATCAATTTGTATGCAGCAACCGCACAGCCGCATGCGTACTGGGGAGTGAGAGATCCATCGCTGTCATAAGTGGAACGGCTTGTAATGGGTATATAGGATCCCGCTTCCTCCGACATGGTGTAAATACGATCCGCAGTCTCACAAATCTTTGGAAAGTATTTCTGGAGAGAATCCCGCCTTCCGGTGACCAGCATCAGCTCATAAGCTTTAAAAATCAACATGCTGTTCAGATCGGACCAGTCCATTGTTTCTGGTTGAAACCAGTAATCGGGCCTGTTCCAATGATCCCAGGGAGCCATGAACCGGCTTTCGGGCGGATTGAAGGTCATTCCCGGAGAAATGTTAAAATCATGATGAATTTGACCTTTAAACTGAGGGCTCTGAAACGCATTGCTGAGCCAGTATGCGAGTTCGTTCCATTGGTTTCTCGGCCAATTATGGACGTACCAAATTGCTGCATGTTGTCCCTGATCTATGGTTCCGATGATTCCGTATTTGCCTTCCCAGTACGCAGAGCGTCCATCTTTAGCCCATAAAGAGTTGTGAATAAGCGGGTAGGTATTATTGAGAAGGCGGTCTTTATACCAGTCTGGAAAGTTGGAACCCATTACCCGGTTAACCATGGTAAGAACGGAATTGCGGATAGTATCAAAATGCTGCATGCAAAAGGCAGCTACCTCTTGCGAGTTTTGATAGAAGTTGTGATAATAATATTGGTCTTCGTCATTCTTGCCTGTGCTGTAACGATCTTGATTGGAGACAAAAGTCCTCCACCACGAAATGACGTATTTAAAAGAAACGCTTTCTCCGGGAGCGATACTGCATTTCGCCGCTACACAGTTACCGGTCGCGGAAAGAGTTCCTGAGGACGTGAAATCACCCAAGCTTCCTGCGCTGAAGGTGGCGCCATCCTTACTGCATCCGGACAGTAAATAAGCATTGCCGCTGTTCGGGATGTTGTTTGGGGATAGGTCACTAAATTCACTGGTAGTGAAGGAGATCCCGCGGTTTCCTGAAGCCGGATCGAGCACCGCGTCATTCGCTCCGCCGAGCAAGCCGGAGGTACCGGTAGATTTGTTGGTAAATTCAAGTGCAACCGCGACATCGATTGGTGCTGCTCCGGAATTCTTTGCAACAATTTCGAATAAAGCTGAGGGGGAAGCTGCAAGTTGATAATTCAGGTCGCCGTCCCCCGGAATGTAAGGACCGAACGAGTTTAGTGAGAAATCGACTCCATTTGTATTCCCGAAATTTGCGGTGTAAAGTGGGCATTTAGCGTCTTCAAGTTCTGTTTTCGCTTTGGTAACCGATTGACCTCCAGCAAAAAAGTGAAAACCGCTGCTGGTGGACATTCTTACCGGGAACTCACAAATCATGTCTCCCGCACCGGGAGGAATCCTTGAGCTGGCCGCAAAATCTCCAGTGATCGCGTTGTATTTGACATATCCGGTTCCGATTCCTCCAAGCGGCGTACCCATTGTTTTCGATAACGCCCATAGCTGGGCTGTAAATAACAGTCCTGCGGCAAGGGCCATCCGAAAGAGTTGATTTGTCATCGGTTCCTCCTCGATAGAACTAGTGGGTTAATTGAAAAAAGTGAATTCTTTTTTTGTCAATTCGTCAGGACCTATCGGGGCGCGCATGCCTACTGAATACACGAACCGATCTGCCCTCTCACTAAATTAAGATACGCCATAATGGAGGTGTTCGCAATAATGGAGCGCATTTTGCGCTTCCTTTTGTACAACACTGCAGGCTTATTGAAATGTAAGATGAAAACCCGCTCCGTACAGGCATTATGGATATTCACGGATCCTGAAAAAAAAGCCTCCGGTAATCAAACCTCAATAAAATCCTTACTAATATAGTATTAAAAAATTGCCCGGCCCAGAAAAACGAGATATGATATTTTCTTCCCCATTTCAGCTGTTTTCAAAAAGTTCCGCCTTAATCAAATCTAAAAACCGCTGTTTCGAAATGGAGTTTTCCCCACTACCGGCAAACCGATCTTTCCATCAATATGGATTTTTGCCCGGGGCCCAAGGTGCACTTTTCAGGTCCGCTGCACATCGCCATAAGAGGAGAACGTGTGAGGTGCCACTCATTGACCCTACATTTTTGATTATCCAATAAAATAAGGTCAACTTACGGACGGGGGCAACGTCAAATGATTTAGCCTGTTGCGTAAATTGATATATTAATATATCAGCATAATTCAATCAGGCGATCAGGCAAGGCAGTGTTCAGGAGAGAGATCCTCGATCGGGGCAGTCGAAAAAATGGATCGTCCGACCCTTGGTCCGATTTCAACGTTTTTCCCTCAATTCGACCGCCTCGTCGATGAACGGGCGTACCAGCTCCTGCGCGGCGCAGTCGATGATCCAGTCGTCTTCGTCGGGAATCCGCTCGTTGCCGCATCCGTCCATTCTCCCGAGAATGCCGCCCAGCATCCCCGACGTTTCCCCGCGGTCGCCGTCGCGGATGAGGCCGAGGATTACCGCAAGCTCCCTTCCGAGCGTGTACCTGAGCCGCAGATTCCTGAAATCCTGGCAGTCCAGGAGATTCATCGCGTTGACTGCGTCCTTGATCGCGTCGACGAGCGCGCCGCCTGCCGAATACGCGGTCACCGTGGTGATGGAGGGCGTGCTTGCCGAGGTTCCGTCCGACACGGTCAGCGAGAACACGTAATCGCCGGCGACATCCGGGGTAATCAGGGGAGTAGCGGACGTACGATCGGTCAGAACCGCCACACTGGAATCCGGTCTCCGGACCATTGTCCATGAAAAGGAGAGCGGGCCCCCATCGGGATCGCGGCTCCCGCCGCCGTCGAGCTGAACCGTGTGGTCCACTGGGGAGATGACCGTGTTTCCCGCATCTGCGGATGGAGTAAAATTGCCGAATCCGAACGATCTTGTCGCAAAGCCGCGAAGGCCTCCGGGATCCGAGACGGTCAGGCCGACCGTATACCGGCCGTATATATCCGGAGTGAAATGCGCGACTTGGGAAGTGGAGCCGACGATGTCCGCCGCGCTTTCGACCGGTTTTTCCACGAAAGCCCATCGAAAAAAGAGGGGTTCACCTTCAGGGTCGAAGCTCGTGGAGCCGTCGAGCGCGATCGCGATACCTATTTCCTTCAGCGCGGTGTCGGATCCCGGGTCCGCCACCGGCGCCCCGTTCCGGGTGCTGACGATCAGGCGGTCCGAGTCGCTGCGAACGCCTTTTGCATTGATCACCGTACAGTCGACATGATATGTGCCGTCCATATCGACGAACAGAAGGGTGGTCATCGCCGCGCTGTCCCGGATGAATGCGCAGCTTCCGCCCGGGGCGGAGACGAGCGTCCACCGGTAGGAGAGCGGATACGCTTCGCCCGGATCGACACTGCCGCTTCCGTCAAGGATCACCGCGGTTCCGGCGCGTGCCGAACGGTCATGGCCCGCGTTCGCTACCGGAGGAATCTCCTTCTGCGGCGGTTCGGCCCCGGTCTGCCCGCCGGCTTCGACGTAAGGTCCCGAATGCGAGATGACGAAGAGCAGGAAAAAGAGAAGTGCTGTGCGCGACAAAAAACATCCTCCTTTCGGAACGGAAAACCTCCTCCTTACCGTATGGAAGGCGCGTGATCGTCCGGAATCGGAACCATGCCTGTCTCATCCCGTCGATCACCGCCGGCCACTTTCATTTTATCATTCATATTCTCGTTTTTGATAGCGAGGAGAAACGATCCGGCATCCGCGATTCCGGCCGGATCCGGACCGATGACACCGGATCCATAGCCGCCTGCGGCACTCCGTTCTCCCGGTATTACAGTGACATTTTCCAGCGATGATGAACCGGCAATTATCGGGAAGCCCGCATTTTTAAGAGAAAATACCATTTTTTCCGGCCGGAACCCAATTTCCCGGCTGGAACATTAAGAATCAAAGATTGCATTTTATGACGTATCGCTCGGATCGAAATGTGCGGAGGTGGAAACACCGCCGCCACTAGCAGGGACACGCCATGGCGTGCCCTGATACCCGCGAAAAAAAAGAAGAACGCCATGTATTCCAGAGTGCCGCCCTATCCCCTGGAGTTCTCTCCCGGATCCTTGGCCACCGGTCAGTAATCATAATCCTGCGCCGGCAGGGAATGTCCTTGACGAAAAACATGGAATTCAGGTGAATTTTCCTGAAAACTGCCCGTGAAAGGAGTACCTCAGCGCACGATCACAGCTCTTGTGATCCTTCCCCTGTCTTTTCCGGAATATCTGACGATATAAACCCCCGTACCGAATCCGCTGCGCAAAAGATCCGTTCCGGTGCGGTTTACACCGGGTGAGGCCGGGGAAATCGTTCGAATCACCTGTCCGTCAAGGCCGATTACCTGCATGCGATCGTAGAGTGCCTCCGGCTGGATGCGGGGGGCGGAGGTCCGCCGGGGGATCTGCGCCGTTTCGCTGTAGCGAAAATTGTTCGTGTCGATATCAAGTTCCGGCCAGACCGGCTCGCCTTTTTTCTGTGCGTCGGCCCTGGTGTACGCTCCCAGTTCATTCGAATTGCAGTCGAGCCAGAGGGTAACGCGCCGCAGTTCCTCTTTTGTCAAAGATACGTCGTGATGGTCTGAACCCAGATGACCATTTTTGTAAAGTTTGGATTCCCGGGCGCCGAAGCGGCCGGCGGTCGTGCGGGAACCGCTCTCCACGATTTCTCCATTGACGAATACATCATGTTTGGAGGGGGATGCGGACCAGTACGGCCAGAAAAACGCGAAGTCCCTGAGGCTGGCGTAGCTCATGTCGGGTCCCTTTCGCTCCTTTGTGTGGCAGGGGACGCAGTTTTTCTGAAGCACCGGTTTGACCAGCACGTGCCAGTTGAAGGGTATCGCTCCGTCGGGTACCTCTTTCGCGATTTTTGAAGGCGGCCGCTGAAGAGCCATGGGTGTGGGACTGTGCGACGGAGCGCCCAGCGGGTCCTCATGACAACCCACGCAGCTCATCTGTTCACCCGGGTGGACGTAAGTTCCCGACCGCATGGACTGCACCGCCATGCCCTTCTCGTCAAGGAGCTGAAAATAGATCTCACCGTTTACCGGTGCTTCGCAGTAGACGCTTCCGTCCTTCTCCACCGGCACGACACCCAGCGGTATGCGAACCAGACTCTCCGATGCGTATCCCACGATCGGCTTGTTCATTGTAGCCTGGAGCTGCGGAAATATCTGTATGATGCGCATCTCGCTGATCGCCACTCCTTCGGGAAGGCTGCCGGCGTCGTCGGTGATGTATACATTGTTGACGTATATGGTAGCTTTTGGAGCATCGCCTGTCGCACGCTCTCCCTGCCAGGTGGCGATCGGTATGTCGGGCGGCGCTTCACGGGCGGCAACCGGGATGGGGTCCGCCAGACGCCATATGTTTTTTCCGGGAACTTCGCTTTTCCGGCAGATCGTCTCCCTGTTGCCCGACCGGTCAAGGAGTACGACATCTCCGTTGTAACTGCATAGATAGTTCTCCTCGTCCAGCGGCCAGGCCGTGCCGTATGCTCCGGCTTCGGTGATGTTGTCCGGCCATTTTTTCGCGTTGGTCGTGACGCCGGTGACCTGGCTCATTTTTCCGTCGTCTGGAACGTTGGGATCGATAAGGATCAGGTCGCCGAACGAGTAGTTGTGGTGCGTGGCCGCGGTGGCGATGAATTTCTCGGAGCCGGGAATCGATCGGATATTGAATTCGGCGAAGGGACGGTCGGGCCTGCCGTCCCATCCTTTGGCGCCAAAGGTAGAGTGGGGCAGCGGATAATTGCCGTGCGGCGCCCGCGGATTGCGACCGTCGGGGTAGCAGGTCCAGATGTGGTGGGCGATGCAGTCGTCACGGTCGATATAATCCCATCGTGTGTACACCAGCATGCCGTTGTTGGTGACGCTGGGGTGCCACTCGTTGGTTTCATGAAAGCTGAGCGGAAAGATATCGCTGCCGTCGGCCTTCATTGAAAAAAGGGTGTATGCAGGGCCCGGACGACCCGCTGAGCAGCGCAGGTAGCCGCCGCGCCGCTCCGAAACGAAGGCGATTCGGCCATTGGGAAGCCAGCACGGGTCGAAATCGTTCTGCGATGTGTTGGAATAGGCGGCATGATCGTACGCCGACTTGCCGTCGGTCAATTGTTCCAGACCGGTTCCGTCGACCTGCACCTTGAATATGTGGTAACATTTATCCTCCTCGTTTGTCCAGGCAAACAGCACGGTTTTGCCGTCGTACGAGAGGTCTGGAGAAAGAAACGAGCCCCCCGTGAGCTTGCGGCCCTTGAACCGCCCGCTGGTCACCGTTGAATTCTCCAGCATATCGATGCACCGGGCACCGCCGGATCCGATTCCGGTAAGCAGGTAAAGACCGCCGCCGTTTGCGGCGTTCCATCCGTAATACTGGTCCGTCATGTGGGGAGTGCCTTTGGGATGGGTCAGCCCCACGAACAGGAGTGTATCGAAGGTGAGAAGCGGATTTATAGCGGCACGCCCGGCCAGGGTGTGCCCTGCATCGATGGCTGCATGGAAAAACAGGATAAGGAAAAGCGAACAAACGTGCGGTCGCAGGTATCTCATAAAAGAACCTCCCCTTTTATGGAGAACCACAGTGAGCGAGGGACATTCGATATCGATACTCACAATATAATAGGTATTGATGGTTTGATGTGTTTATTTCATTACATGCCCGAGACTTCTCCCGAGGGCAGGATGGGGGAGGACGGCTCCTATAAGGGCTTTTCGAAGCTGATGAAGAAAATGACAACATGAGTTTGGCGGCATCTCAGTTTGAGATTCAAGCGCCTTTGGTGCGCTGAAGCGCAGGAATAACAGCCCGGGCCGGAAGCAGCCGAAGACCCGGGCTGGATGCAACATCGGATTCTTCACTCCTGAGGGGCGACGCACCCCCCCGTAAATCCCTCTTTATCATGACGGTTAGAAACAGCGGGGAAAGGTATTCTTCAACAAAGTATTTACATTTCATGGAAAACGAGGTATATTATTGACTATCATGAATACCGCCGTCCGTATCGAGATATCCACCGCACGCGCCTGCCGCATTGCCGCAGCAGCGCGCATTCTTTTTTTGTACGGAGCGGAAACCTGAAGAACCCGAAGTAATAGAAATCAAAAAGGCCCGCTCCGTGAAGAGCGGGCCTTTTTTTTTTAATTCTCCCGGCAGGACGGGTTACGATGTCGCGAATTCCTTGATGGAGCGGACCGTCATTCATCTGGAGCGGCCGAGGGGAGATGCCGCAATGGCCTTCCCCCCCGGACTCATGACAGGAGAAAAAAATGTCGTTTCAAAAATCAGGACAGGAGGTGTACCGGGATACGTTGCGGCGTATCCCGGACGCCCGTGGAAGGTCTATCCATAGTGGTCACCGGTAAACAGTACCAAACCTTTCACGGAGGAAAAATATGGATTCTTCTGCAATCATTTCCATAGAAGACAGTTGTCTTGTACCGTTCGGAAGAAAGCGGCCGCTGGTCATCGAGCGGGGCATGGGTGTTCGCGTCTGGGACCTGTCCGGACGGAGCTATCTCGATTTCACCGCCGGATGGGCCGTGACCTCTCTCGGTCATTCGCATCCTGCGCTTGTCGCGGCGCTCGCCGGACAGGCAGCCGCCATCATGCAGAATCCCGACGGGGGATTGACCTATTCGCCTCCCAGGGCCGGGCTTTTGAAAAAACTGACGGGCATCCTGCCACAGGAGCTCCACCACATTTTTTTTGTCAATAGCGGTGCGGAGGCTAACGACGCGGCGCTCAAGCTCGCCCGGAAGATCACCGGGAGAAAGGATGTGGTCGCGACAGATAAAAGTTTCCACGGGAGGACGATCGGCACCACCTCCGTGACCGGGCAGGCGATACAGCGGGACCGGTACGAAGGGGGGCTCCTTCCAAATTGCAGGTTCATGCCTTTCGGTGATCCGGATGCTGCGTCGCGGGCGATCGATGACGGCACCGCCGCTGTCATCGTGGAGCCGATCCAGGGCGAGGGAGGAATATGGGTACCGCCCCCGGGATATCTCGATGGGCTTTCGAACCTATGCCGGAAACATGGCGCACTGCTCATAGTGGACGAGATACAGACCGGGTTCTGGAGAACGGGTCCGGCATTCGCCTCGACAGGGCAGGGGGTCGTACCCGATTTTCTCACGATGGCCAAGGGAATCGCGGGAGGATTTCCGTTCGGGGCGGTTGCGGTCGAGCGGAAGGTGGCGGAGTGCATCGAGGAGGGCGATCATGGCGGTACCTACTGCGGCAATCCTCTCGGATGCGCGGTCGCGGCCGCGGCAATCGATTACCTCGTGAAGAGCGATATCGAAAATTCGGTCCGGCAGCTCGCCGGTGTGCTCGGAGAGAGGCTCGGGGAACTGCGGTGCGCTCATCCTGCGGCGGTGAAAGACGTGCGGGGCATGGGGCTCCTGGTCGCCGTCGAATTCTCCGATCCGGCGTTTGCAGGCAGGGTACAGGGGGCCGCGCAGAAGAGGGGACTTATCCTCAACCTCAAGCACGGCACTATCATCCGCATCTTCCCTGCGCTGACCATCACTGAAGGAGAACTCGCCGAGGGTCTTGACATCCTTGAGAAAGCGGTTGGCGACGCATCGAATGGGGGCCCGGATCAGGATGGAGCAAGATTGTAGCGAAGGAGTGAAACGGCCCTCCTCCCGGCCGGGGAGCGCGCCGGGCATGAGAAAGGGCGTCCGGGTGCGATCCGGGCGCCTCTATGATCCTTGACCGGGGTGAATGCTGCGGCCCTGCGCGGGTGAAGAGGTCACGGCTTCTTCCTTGGAGTGTTCGAAAGAGTAGAGCTCCGGACCGGCGGCTCATTATTGTATATTGAACCGGAGCCGATGTCAAAAATCTTGGAAGAGTGTATTGTTTCGGACAATCGGTGCATCTGCGGCTCTAAAAGGAGAATGAAATGCGATATTCCATGTTCGCTGCAATCTTGCTGCTTCGGTTTTCCACGATACCGGCGGAATACGGCAATCATGTAAAGGTGCACCCGCTGCTCAAGACCGATACCACCTGCACGGGTCAACAGCTCCGTTATCCGGACACCTCCAGCGACGAAGTGTCGATTATTAAGGTGACCATTCCTCCGGGTACGGAGACTGGCCGTCACCTGCATGGCTTTTCCGTTTTCGCGTATGTGCTGAAAGGCACCCTGACCGTGGAGACGGATGACCGGAAGAAGTTTACTTATCCCGAGGGTTCCACCATATCCGAAACGGTCGGGACGATTCACAACGGCAAAAATGTGGGCCACCGATGTCGAACTGATCGTGATATATATGGGTGAAAAAGGTCGACCCCTCTCGAAACGGGCGGGACCGCAGGTCGAGCGATGATGCCCGGAAGGTAGCCCGGATCACTGCACTCGGCTGTAGGGTAACTTTCCCGGAGGAGTTTTGAACCGGTTCACGTTTCCTGCAAACCGGGAGCTACAGCGAGAGCACGTATCGCGTCAGGTCGTCGATTTCCGCCGTGGAGAGCGAGGCTGCCGGAGTCAGCCGGACCATGTAGGTATCGATCATCTCCCGCACGGTGTTCATGCTGCCGAGATGGCTGTACGGCGCAGTTCGCCAGCACTCGACCAGTGAAGGCGTATTCCATTCGGTGTTCGCATCGTAGGGATCTGCAATCGCAACGTCGTGCAGCAGAGCGTCCGCGTAAAGCGGCGGCAAATGGCATACGGCGCAGCCCGCTTTACCGGAAAAGAGTTCCTTTCCACGCAGCGCCGACGGATCCAGCGCGCCTTTGACCAGATAGGGGCTTTTCGCCGGCCGCAGGCTCATGCAGAAAGTGTCGATCGGACCGGCCAGGTTTTCTTCAGCGATACGAAACATTTTGAACTCGATGGACGCCCGTACCGACGCTCCCTTGCCCGAAATGCCGCCCCCCCCAGGTATCCGGAGGGGTCCACCACGAGTATACTAGGCTTTTGGATTGTTTTGGTGCCAGGATTGGTCTGCCTGTAAGTATCCAGGGAAATCCGTCGGAACGGGCGAATTGATGGCATGAATGGCAGCTGTGCCACTTCTGGAAAGTACAGGAGGCATCGTGGAAGAGGACTTCGCCCCTGCGTTCGGAATTCCAGGAGACCGGTTTATTGAGAGCGATTTTTTCCGGAATTAAAGTCGAATCGCGGGTCGGATCGTAGATCTGTATCGCGTCGG
>CAZGVZ010000103.1:0-10335 GCA_964529145.1 uncultured Fibrobacteraceae bacterium
CGTGTACAAGGAACAAGGCTCTGCGACGGTGGTAATGCTCGTCAAAAGATGTCAACATCATTGAACTTTCTGTCGAGTCTGGTGTGATCACGAAAGCGAGTGTCGGTTAAGAGCCCGGTGCGGGAAATCCGCACGCCGGGATCCGTGGCGGGGCGGTCGGGTAACCGGCCGCCCTACGCTGACTATGAAATGGCGCGCCAAGAGTGGGTATGTTATAATATAAAAGCATAAGGATGATAACCGAATGAAAATTCTTAGTATTATTGGAAGTCAAAGGAAAAATGGGAACACAGCTTCCATAGTTGATTTGATAGTCAATAAAATTCAAAATTACACAAGTAACAAATTTGATATTAGTGTTAATAGGATATTATTAAGTGACTATAATATTCAGATGTGCAAAGGATGTCGTGTCTGTTTTAATAAGGGAGAAAAATATTGTCCGCTTAAAGATGATTTATTGGAAATAAAAAAGGAAATCGATACATCTGATATTATTATTATGTCTAGTCCTGTTTATGTTGAAGATGTATCAGGGCTTTTAAAGAATTGGATAGACCGGATGGCTTTTGTATGTCATCGACCTGAATATTTTGGAAAATCTGCATATATTATTAGCACTTCTGGTGTAGGCTCGACAAAACATTCCTTATTAACTATGAATACAGCATTAAGAACATGGGGTTTTTCAATAATTGGTGCAGATACATTTAAAACAGGCGATTTCATGATTAAAGACAAAATAGAGGAAAATTTTCAAAGCAGAATTAATAATATTGCACAAAGAATAATTAAATATCAAGTAATGTCAAAATTTTTATTTCCTAGTTTCTTATCCTTAATGACATTCAAAATTCAACAATTATATTATAAACAAAGTGATGAAAAAGAATCAGTTGATTATAAATACTGGGAAAATAAGAATTGGCTTAAAAATTCAAGAAAATACTATATAGAATGTCAAATAAATATTTTTAAAGTTATAATCGCAAGGGCATTGGGTAGTATGATAGCAAAGGTAGTAATAAAATAATTTGGCGCGCCACTTCATACAACAGCGCATATATGCTCCGCTCCCGTTGGTCGCTCCGGGCTTCGCCACGTTTTCACGTCAGGGTTGTTGGAGGATATGCTGTCGCGTTTCATGGATATCCACGATTCACAAAAGATATCGATATATTTTTTAATGCTTCGGAATGAAGCAGATATCGTCCAAGGCATTTCCTACTTTCCTACCACCGTCCCTCATTCCCCTCATTCTTGTTAGATCAAGGAGTTAAAATGGATGAGTTGTACAGAGATGTAAAAGAGCGGATCACCGGAATAATTACCGAATGGAATGAAAAGCTTTTGGCTTTGCCGGTAAAAACTATTTCTGAAAACCGAAACAAGCAGAACCGGACGATAAAACAAATACTTGGACATCTTACAGATTCTGCCGTTAATAACCATCATCGGATTGTGCGGTTGCAATATACTGAAAATCTGATTTTTCCAGATTACCGCCAGGATAATGACCGATGGATAAAGATCCAAGATTTCCAAAACGAGAACTGGGGAAATCTGGTCTCTTTCTGGAAGTTCTACAATATTCATCTGGTACATATCATCGGGAATATTGACCCAAAACAATTAAAAAATAAGTGGCGTGATTTTGAAGGGACAGAAGAGACATTGGATAGTATTGTAAAGGGTTACCTTTGGCATTTGAATCTTCATATTAATGAAATCAACGAGTTGATATATTAGAATATCTTCAAACCAGTTTGCATACAATCTTTTGTCAAACAACCTTTTTTGAGGATGAGCCGGAGAAAAATCACGCAGATCGCTTTTCAGCGACACCAGAAGGAACTTTTACAAAAAGGAGATAATAATGAATATTTTTTACCTCATTGTCGGAATTCTTTCCATTCTTTTCTCGTTCACCCACGGATTGAACGGACAAACCGGTATATTGCACTCAATCGGTGCATCCGGCATCGACACGATTTCCAAAACAGCGATTTTTTATGTATGGCACATAATAACGGCTGAAAATATGGTTTTCGGTATCGCATTCCTCATTATGGCATTCAAAAAAGATAAATCCAAAACCGACTTTGCCGCCTGGATGATAGCGGTGATAATAATCGCCCGCTGGTGTGTTATCCTGGGGAGTACATTGCTCATGAATGCCAAAGGACTGGCAGGCACGCTGATTGATTCTATTGCGATAATCGTCTTTGTCGGGTTGATAATTGCCGGGACAAGAAAGAGAGCAAAGAACAATACAAACACTTGATGGGGCCTCTTCCACGAATTTACGAAAGGCATGTAACACATTCATTCCCCTGCGCGAGGCATTTCCTGTATGGCATAAAGATCACATAATTCCATGCCTCATCCCTTTTTTCGCCTGTTTGACTGAAGGCTTGCCACCGTCCCGCCGGAAGAGAATCATCTTCTGTATACCAGTACGTCCATCAGCCACCATTTTTACCAGACAGGTTCCGTGCAGAACTTCAGAAAATACAATGGAGTGTATTCCGGACGGCAGTAACTTTTCCCCGATAATGTACGCAATCCTCCCATTTAAATGCTTATTGAGGATTGTTCCAAAAAATCGCCGGACATATATTATGGATCTGCCGTTACATACCTCACAACCTCTTGAACGGAGTGGAGCATGCAGCGGATCGGTTCTTTTTTGATGAAGCTCTGGTACCTTCCCGTTTTTCTCATCGCCATTCCCCTGTATTGCATCAACATCACTTACGGCGACCTCTGGAATGATGAAATATTTACCAGGCACATTATCACCTACGCTATTCCGGAGATGTTTCACCATCTCGAGGGCGACTTCCATCCGCCGCTCTATTTTCTTGTATTAAAAGCATTCACTGCAATCGCAGGTTCGAATGTGCTGTCGCTACGGCTCTTTTCGGTGTTCGGGACAATAGCCACCCTCATACTCGTCTGTACCACCGGTAGACGGGTGTTCGGCAAAAGGGGCGCGCTGCTCTTCTGCATGATGTCCATGTCCATCCCGATGTGTGCGACCTATTCCCACACCGCCCGTATGTACACCTGGGCATCCTTCGCCGTCACGGGCGTTTTTCTTCATGCATGCATTGCCGTGCGGTCTCCTTCCGCCGGAAATCTTTGGCGGCTCGCCTTTTTCACCGTACTAGGCGCCTATGTTCACTATTATTGCATTATCGCCGCATTCTGTGCGCACTGTTTCGTTCTGTACACATTCATCGCCAAACATGCGAGGTTTGTAAAATTCCATTTGGTCACCGTATCGGCCATGCTCGTCGTCTATCTGCCGTGGCTCTTCACGCTCTTTCACCAGGCGGAGCACGTACACCGCGACTACTACCTGCCGCCGCTTTCATTGGGCTGGATAAGCACCTGCTATTCGTTGCCTTTTTTCCACGATTTCTACCCGGTACCGTTTCTTTCGATTCCTCTGTTCCTTCTCTATACAGCAGTCATCATCGGTGGAAGCGTCTACCTTTTCAGAAAGAGACAGTTCGCAGGCTCTATACCGCTTGCATTGTCTCTCATCATGTTCAATGGCACGATTCTCGTTGCCGTCATCATTTCACTCACGGTCCGCAATATCCTTCTCTACCGCTATGTCGCCACCATGGTGACGCTGCTCGCCGTTCCGCCGGCACTGCTCTTTAGTGAACTGCGCAACAGGGCGGTCAAAGCCGTTCTGTCCGGAGCGCTCCTTACCATCGGAATCGTCGCCTCATTCGAAGCGGGGAAACAGTCGATGGGAGAATACCGCGAGACATTGCTGCATCTGAAGAAAAATTATCCTCATGTAGTCAAGGTGCTTCACATAAACGAGCTGACCGCCACACCTTCGCTCGAATATAACGCCGCTGGTCCGTGGAAACATTACTGGCTCGAAAATGAGACCACCGTGTACTACACGAACCTCGATGTCTTTCCGGATCTCGTCAGGCGCCGTTCACTCGGCGAAATCGTGAAGCACGGCGAGCGGTTCTGCATGATCAATCTGCCGGTCGCCTACAATCCGCTCAACACGAAGAATTTCGATCTCGTCATGTCTCAGTGCGAAACTCTGGGCGCGGATACGCTTTCCGACCGCAGGGCAACCGTTCCCGCATGCGGACTGCAACTGGTGCTTTATCATCTCCGGTACCGGGGGAAGGATACCCGCGGCGACATGCCAACTGAGGAAACGGATACTCCGGAATCCACAGGAGGTTACTACGAAAAAGGAACGGAGCCAAAAAAGAGATGACGCCACCCTACAAAATGATTCCTCTCGTTGTCCGTCCCGGCATAAATTCATCTACCAGTTTGATACCACAGAAATACTGTCGGGTGAGGAGATGAAAAAGTACGGGGGGGGGAATATGCACAGCCGAGCTATTTTTTGTTGTGATGGTGGACACTGTACCGGTGTGAAAAAAGCAGGAAAGTAGGTTATTGAAATTTCTGGATTATTTGACTATAGAACTCTTTTAAACAAATCTACATGCATGAATTCAAAATACAAATGATTTTGGCTGATGGAACCGAAATTCCGGCACTTCAGACTGTGATGGCTTTGTAAATTCAACCGGTATTGTTCCAGGACCGGAAAAACGACGTTTCCCGATGTCGGCAAGGGTTATTTTATGAAGGATGCACCGAATCCGGAGGAAAGCGGAACGATCCTGCAGGAAGAAATACTCCGCTCTACGGGAACTTCGATCCGTGTAATTGAAGGAACCAGTAATTTTTTCGGAATAATTATATGAAATCAAAGATTTCCAGCCTGCTGTTTTTGTTTATTATCACGATTGTTTTTCATCCAAACTTGGTATATGCTGATGACTCACTGCCGCGAAATGATTTCACGATACCGGCAGAGCTTGTATTATCATCCAATAGCATTACAGTCGATGCTTTTTTTTTCCCGATCGGATGGTCTGAAAAAGGTCTTTTCGCATATGCGGGTATCAGCCCTCTCATAGGAAATAACGGCTATAGTGTCAGTTATGCTGTATTGAATCTTACTACTGATTCCTGTTTATGGCACTTTAATGATTTTGGTGAATATCCTGAACCACATACCACTGCTTTAAAAACATCGTGGTCAAAACAACAAAAAATACTGAACACAACCCTGTTTAAATACGGCATAGTAAGTCGTGAGATAGGAAAGTTTACGCGTTTTCCTTTTAAATATGGAGATGATTCCGTTTATTCTGAATACAAACTGCAGAGGGAAAACAGCTGTGCCGGAAACCCCATCGTGGATTCGGATCTTTATATCCGAACAACGACGAATGGATCCAAACGAGTTGCGCATCAGTTATACGGATGTGACGCTCCGGGCTTTTCAGAACGATCATCAGGGGCGCTCGATGCGATATTTATCGTTGGTGGATTAGTCAGCCCGTTTGAACCACGTGTCGCCATTATAAGCGGTTTAATCTCCGCTTATGGGGAATCACCCCAGCCAACGATGTACAAGATAAACGGTGCCCATATTGTAAAAGGTTTCAGCAGAAAATGAGCCTTGATATCATCGAAAAAACATCGGTATTAAAAATGGAGCAGTTGTAATGGCTAAATCAGTCTCAGCCAATAATAGAACACGTATTTGGATGAATGGGAAATCATATGATTTCCATATTGTCTCGACGGATATTGTAGATGCAGTCACGAATCAGGTTTTGACACAGGAAGACTACAGGCATACAAACGGAATGGTACCTGACAGACACCAGAAATCACAAATAGTCCTTCATTGTACCGCCGACAACAGGCGATTTTGAAGCAGTGATCAACCTTGGAACAGATGAAAACGTTGACACCTGAGCTCACGGTGATGATATTGTACCGGAAAGAGATGATTCAATACTGCCGGGAATCTCGTTAGATCTGCCCGGACCATCAGGATCTTTTGGTTTTTAAGTATATCAATGAAAATATGACAAAACTGTGGAACAATGGTGGTATGGGGTCGGACCTGCGTAAGACATTGAAAACATATAAGTTAATCTTTATTTCTCGCCAAAAAAACAGGCTTAGAGATGCTTTTTTAGAGGAAAAAGGGACCCGTTTTACATAGTTATGGGTTTACGACCGATCTCGAAAAAATCGATGAAAACAGATTCGAAGGTTTGGGAATCCATATTTTTTCAAAAGGTTGATCACAATCAAATTTTTGCGAGGAACGGAGCTAGAAGAGAGGTGACGCCACCGGACTAAATGATTCCTCACGTTGTCCGCCCCGGCACTCGGAGTGTCTTGTGAAGAAATCGAGCAACAGCCGGTTGGCGTCCAGGCATCTTGACGGTTTGAAATGGGGCAAAAGCAGAATTCCTCTTCCGCCTGGCCAGGCATGTCCGCCATCGACTGTAGTCCAAAGCACAGTCTCATCTCCCCTTTGATTTTTCCATCGCCGCATTGTCGCGCACGGCGGCGTCATCGTGACTTCCGGACCGAGGGTGCACCCGTTCCTGTTCCTCCAGGCCGATATTCCGGCCGCGACCGAGTTGAACCATTTTCCTTTATAGGTAAATGAATCCATCGGACAGGCCCGGTCGGTTGCTGCATTAATGGATATCAACGATACCGGCCGCGGGAATTCCGGAACGGTCATGACGTACTGTGAATCGATTGAAGAAGCCACCATGGCGACCGCCGCGATTTTTCCGGAACTACAGGCGAATTTGTAGGACAGCATTCCTCCCTGCGAGAACCCGGCCAGATAACACTTCATCATGTCAATATTATAGGAAGCGGACAGCGTATCCAGTAACGCGTCTATGAATGACATCTCCCGATCTACGTCGTTCCAGTTCCTGCGTAAATTTCCCGAACCGTCGGGATATACCGTAAGCATCCCGTTTTTGCTGAAAAAACGGTCGTTTCCGATGCGATATCTGATTAACCCGCCGGATTCATTGCGTCCATGCAGGACAATCACCAGCGGCACCTTGTCGACAGTGGAGTACGGCAACGGCGTTTCCACCAGGTAGGTTCGTCTTTTCCCTTCGAACCATAGTGATTTTTTCCGGACCCCATCCCCCGCGCAATGACAGACAATAAACGCGGGAAGCAAGACATACAGAAATGTCGAGGTCTTTCCGTTTTTCAGCATTACCGATATCCCCTACTCTCGCCGATTGTATTTCAATTCAGTCCGGCGTGGATGAAATGACAGGCATCGAAAGCTTTTTCCACAACGGTGCCGTCTACACTAATCATAATTCATACTTCATCGCCATGGACGTCCGCAACCCGGGCAATCGGCCCGGTGCACGCAGAGCTTCTTCCCGCATGAGGCGCAGACCCAGCGTGAATTCTCCATCCGGACGAATCTGCGGATCCCGATATCCTTGATTCTGTCGAGATTTTCGATCATGCTCATTCCATAATTCCGGCGGTAGCGTTCATCGAGCTGCCTGAGTCGCGAACAGGGATAACGATCACATGAACAGCAATACTTTTTACTTTCATTCAAATGGCCGCAATTCTTGATTCGACAGGATATACAGGATTTCGCCTTATGAGTATCCCCGCCGCGGCAGCCGGGACACCGGTTCCCCTTCTCCCTCATTATGGCATAACAAACCCTGCAGTTCATGCCGCAGGGAGCGATGTCCGTTGTCGACGTCTTTTGATCACCAGGTATCACGTGCAGTATGATTATTCTCCTTCTGCTTTATTGAAACCGCTGTTTTCAATGCTGATAATTTTTGACTTTCTGAAATAGTGCTTAAATAATTAAAACCAAACGAAAAAACACTCCTATGAAGAAAAATATGTTCACGGAAACAGATTGTCATCACTTCCGTCGAGTCGATTATGCCACACGTTTATAACTTCAAGGGATGATCAGACTACATGCTGGGTCGCAGGAATTTCGCAAACCGCGGGGACTGGCTACACTACAAATATTAGCCGGTGGGTAGGGCGAATCCGGTACCGGAAGCATCGCAGAGCTTTGACCGGATGCGATCCCGGTATCACTGGTGACCCGGACCGTTCCGGGACAGGAGTGTGCCATGCAAAGGGATTATCCCATATGGTTACCTGCCGTACCCATGATGAAAATTCTGTGCAAAAAGAAAAGAGTACCTTTTCCTAGGAAATGTAAAGCGATCATGCGGGAAATGTGCTATTTTAGGGTTCTGTTGTCAGGAACAACCGCCAACACCTGGAGTCCCATGAAAAATAAACCGCTCGCCTTACGGCATCTTTTTGGTTCATTTCTGATCGTCCTATTCCTTTATCGCCCTGCTTCTCCCGAAAAGATATCCGGGGCCGTCACGGACAGCCGGAGCGGCTCCCCGATTCCGGGAGTACTGGTATCGCTCGGTTACGGTCTCCACCGTACCCTCACCGACGCGGATGGTCGTTTTTCCCTTGAAGTGCCGCATATCGCCGTCCGGCAGGGAAGTCTACCTCATCCGCTGCGGCCTGCGGTCACAATGATAACGGACCGGGGAAGAGGGTCACTCGATCTCACCCATTCACCGCAAACAGGTGCGGTCTCCATTTTCCGCCTGAACGGATCACGTTTTTTTCATCGGACCTGGAAAACGTGGGGCTCATGCCGTCGTGATACAACGGCCGTTAATCAAGCAGCAATATATATTCCCTGTACGCGGTATTTCGGAAATCCGGTTCAATATTCCGGAGTAATGAGGCACCGATTATCACTTTCCTGGTTTCACAAAACAGCAGTCAGTTTTCGCTAATCCGAGAATCAGGGAGATTCAAGGGCACTGCCAAAGAATTCAGTAAATTATGACCGGATTTTCACTGGAGAGATCTATCCTGTCCAGGGCGCCGTATCCCTTTGATTATGCCGGCGGAATAGCTATCATCCGCGATCACATAGTTTCCCGGTACGGAAGATTTCGACCATGTTTTTTCTTTGACGTTAAAGACGCCGGCCACTCTTCCCCGCAGGTCGAAGATCTTTACGATATCGCGTTCCTTTTCTCTTGCTGCAGTATACTGAAAAATTGGAGCCATGAAGCGGTTCCGGACCTTCGCCCCCGTCGAATCGAAAGCGAGCAGGTCGGGGTAGTCGTTGGGCGGGTCGGGATTTTTTTGTACATAGTCGACAAGCCAGGTCAGTGCGGGGCGTACGGCCCCCTTGTCATGCAGAAGCCCCGTGCCGTTGACCCATGTCATTCCGACGACGTAGCCCCAGTAGGTGATGCCGACAATCTTGGGATGATTCCAGAACATGGTGAACTGTTCCTCCATTATCCGCTTCTGTCTGGAATCATCGCTCTCGGGGATATCGTATTCGGAAACGATGATGGGGTATCCCGTAGCGGCAAGCTTGTCGATATTGTTTCTGACGGTCGAGGTCGCCACTTTCGCGGCATCGTGCGCCTGAACGCCGATAGCGTCCATGGGAGCGTTGTTCTCCTTCATGGCGGTCGCCATTTTCACCTGCCAGGTGACCTCGCTGTTCCATTCGATGGTATTATAATCGTTGTAAATCAATATGGCTTGAGGCCACCTTTCCCGGGTCATTTCGAATATGGTGATCATCCAGTCGAAACCGGTCTTTCCGTCGCCTCCGAGGGCGTTCTTGAAGGGCGGGGGCTTATGGGACGGATACGCTTCGTTGATCACGTCGATCATCTGGACGTCGGGGTACCTTTCGGCCGCTTCGTCCAGCCATTCGGTAATCTCCTTCAATTGCTCGGATTGGGAGAGCCCGTCCATCCACCTCGGGTACTGGCTGCCCCATACGAGACAATGAAACTTCCAGGGGATTCCATTTTCCCTGGCGAACTTCGCGATACGATCGGTACCGTCCCAGTTCATCCTGTTACGGGTACCCTCGACTGAAGCCCATTTGCTTTCGTTTTCACCCGTGATCTGGTTCCAGTATTCCAGAAAATCTGAACGAATGGAGTTCCTCGTCGTGATATTGCCGAGAAATTTGCCTGCCCCTTTGGCAGGCTGGGCCTGTATGGCGGATACGGACAGGAGTAAGCCGACGATTACGGATTTTGTGATTGAACGCATATACTTTCTCGACGAAGCAAAAGTCCCGGTGATGTGCGATCGAGCGCCAATGCCTTTACAGTAATTAAATATAAGGACCAAAACCCGCGACGGCAACGGGGGTCGGATTTATCCGTATACATCTTGAATACATCAGGACACTCCAACGGTCATTCATGTCGATTCCATTCGATGGATATCCCGCCGTAAGTTGACAATACTGCAAGGCCATCCCGATGAGGTAACGGTCCATCACCGCACCACTGACGTGACTTTCCGGTAAACTTTCGCGTCATCTCCCGAAACCAGGACAGTGACTCCATTGTTCCGGGGGAATCG
>CAZGVZ010000104.1:0-10279 GCA_964529145.1 uncultured Fibrobacteraceae bacterium
CGGTTACTTTTATTCGACCTGATGAATGGATCGGTACCGGCAAGGGTTGCGCAGACGTGATCGCGGAGCAGACCGGCGTGCAGACGCGGCGATTCGGAGGTCGGGGGAGCTTTCAGACCGTTTCGATCCGTGGGATGGAGGGATCGGAGGTGCTCGTGCTGCTCGACGGTATCCCCCTCAACTCATCGATGGGCGGGGAGGTAGATCTCGGAAAGATCGATCCTTTGCTGCTGAGCGGCATCGAGGTGTACCGCAGTTTCATACCGGCCCGTTTCGGGGGCAACGGGCTGGGAGGTGTGGTCAACCTGATTAGCGCCCGGCCGGGGCAGGGCAACGGAGGGAATCTCTACGCATCGTTCGGGAACTACCATACCCAGGATCACCGGATTCTCGTGAGTCATTCCCCGGGCGGAAAGGTGCGCCTGATCGGGCTCCTGTCGTTCGAGAACAGCGAGAACGATTTCCCCTATCTCGACCGGAACAACACCTTCATGGGAACCCTGATCGACCCGACCCTTGACGATACACAACGCGTAATGGGCAACAACCGGTACACTTCAGGCAGCCTCGTTCTGCATCCGGCAATATCCCTCGGTCCCGCGAGGACACTCTTCACCTCGGTCGTCTCCTCGTGGTTCGAGGCACAGCAGCCTGCCGAGGAGGGAAAGAGAAACCTGACCGCCCGTTACACGGAGAGAATGACGGGTATCGGCGTGCGGCTCGACGACGAGTTCAGGGACAACCGGTTTTCGGTCGTACCCGCGCTTGGCTACCTTCACCGCGAAGGCTATCGGTTTTACACGAGCCTTGACAAGAGCGCCGGAGCGAGCCACTCGGGGCTGAGTGGTCCCGACAGTCATTCCAGGGTGGGGGAAGTAGAACGGAAACTCACGGTTCCCGTCACCCTGTACTGGCGCCCGGCCGAAAGTCTGGCCCTGGAATCGACCGTGCAGCTCTGCGGAGACGATATCGCCCCATCTGTAAACACCACGGGAGGAATGCATGGCAACTGGCACAGCAGCGAGGGAACAGGATCCGCGGCCGCGGACGCGACAGCCGCCTTCGGTCCCTTCGGACTGACCGCGGGCGCGGGCTTCAGGGCGATCCTGAGCGCCACCGAAGGAGGAACCGACGGGCATACCCTGAAGACAATCCCGGAGGGAGATACCGTGACATATCTATGGTCCGCCCGTTGCGGGGCATCCCTCGAGCTCGTCGGGGGCGACCTGCTGCTGTACTGCAACAGTGGCCGCTTCAGCAGCAGCCCTTCGCTGAGCCAGCGGTACGGCGCGCGGGGCGCCCACAATCCCAACCCGGCGCTTCTTCCGGAGTACGGCTATTCCGGCGAACTGGGAGTGAAGTACCACGGCGGTCTATACGCGGAAGCGTGCGGATTCTACATACGGTCGCACGACAAGATCATCACCGTATTCGACGGACGCCAGTCATCATCGGTCAATTGTGACGGCACCCTCGCGTACGGTCTGGAATTGTCGCTCGTGTGGAGTGTGCTGCGGGTACTGGAACTCGACAGCAGAATCACCCTGCAGCACACGGAGAATCTCTCGCGCGAGTACAACTGGAAGGGACGCCGCCTGCCCAACGAACCCGGAATCTCGATCCGTGAATCTCTGCAGCTCGGACCCCTCGCAGGGGGATTCACACTCCGGTACGGCATCACCATGAACTCGTTTCACTACCGGAATCCCGCAAATCTCGAGAGTGAGCGGGTACCCTCGGACAAAGGGAAATTCTGGGAAACGCGCCACCAGGCGAAGATCGAGTGGAAACCCCTGGAACATCTGACGTTTCATCTGTCGGCGACAGAGATCACCAATGCACTGCTCACCTCGGGAGAGGTAGTGTACAGCGGAGAGGGATCGAACTCGCTTGTCCTTGTCCCCGCGAATCAGTTCATGATCGCGATGGAGTACGGATGGTGAAACGTGAATGCAGGAGCAGGGGATCATATGAAGACGGACCCGGAACGCCGCCGGCCGCTCGTGCCGTGCCGTAGAGATCGGAATCGCTCCGCAGGCGCGTGAAAAGATCCTGAACCGGCCGGTAAGCGCATGATTCACTCATTTTTACCGGTGCATTCGAGATCGGAAACCAGCTCTTCCAGGGATTACGCACAAGGAAAGCGGTGCAGTAAAGACTGTGCTGCAGTCACCTGACTCCTTGCGCTTACTTAACAGAGTGAGAACACCGGTTCCGCAGATGAAGCCAGACGGCTGCCGGGAACGCACAGCGCTCTTTTGTTTTTCGCTGGTCATATCCGCTTCAGAAAAGTTCACCACCACTGGTGATGGCGGTCGACTCAACATGTTCCGGGGAATTTCGGCGGAAAGCAGCCGGGGTATTCAGGTAGTTTTCGGATAAAATATCAAATTAAGGAAAGGACGGAAGTTATGAGAACAGTGGGATGGATTAATGGAATCGGCATCCTGCCGATGCTATTCGCCTTTTCGGGATGTCTCGAAAATCCTTCGGATACAGGCTCGGGCAGGCCGGAATTCGTCGTAAGGGCGAGGGATACCTCGGTCGTTTTCGGGGGAGACGTCGCTATCTCAGTTTCGGTCGCCGGAGATCCGGAACCTGCGATCGAATGGAGCAGGGACGGCGAGCTCCTGGAGGGTGAAACCGGGACACGGTTGACGATCGAGGATGCGGTGCTCGCCGATGCGGGAATCTATGTGGTGCGCATAACAAATAAGAGGGGCAGCGAGAGCGACACTTTCGTGCTGGGAGTGAGCGGCGGAGAACCGGTGATCGGAAAGCAGTCGACAGACGACACGATAGCCCTCGGCGACACCTCGATCCTTTTCGTGCAGGCCGCGGGCGACACCCCTCTGGAATACCGCTGGTTCCGCAACGGCACCGCCCTTTCAGAGGTGTCCACATGCTCTCTGCGTATCGAGGGCGCCGGAAAGGACGATCCGGGAATCTATACGGTGGTCGTCACCAACGGCGCGGGGTCGGACACCAGCGGAGAGATCGTCCTGTTTTTACGTCCGGCCACACTCTTCGTCGTTGAAACCGATTATCAGTCGGGACTTCTCGAATGGTTCAATACGGGTGATAACTACTCCCCTGGGGAAGGGCATCTCGGCGTGTTCAGCGACGCGGTGATCCGTACGTACGGAGGTTTTCTCTATGTGCTCGAGCGAATTGGGGGCGACAACGTCCTCAAATTCGATCCGTCGAAACCGGATGAAACCGGTGTGCTGTACCAGGTTCATCTGGGGGACAACTGGAATCCGCAGGACATCCGGTTCGTCGGCGACTCCAAGGCGTACATCGCGAATCAGGACGAACCCGTGATCACGATATTCGACCCGGCGGCCGGTCGCGTGACCGGCGGCATCGACATCAGCGGATTCACGTTCAATCCGGACAGCAATTCCAGTCCACATGCGTGCCGCATGGCGCTCTCGAGCGCGACTCTCTATGTCATGCTTCAGCGTCGCAACGGCTTCAATCCGGGCGCGCCGACAATGATTCTCGCGATAGACACGGAAACCGACCTCGTCGAGGATACAATTGTTTGTAAATATAGCAACGGACACGATATGGTTCTTTCGGACGGAGCCCTCTATGTCACCAATCCGGGCGATCTTTTTTCCACAGGTGACGGCGGCATCGAGAAAATCGATCTGAACGAAAAGACGGTGAGCACCGTGATGGACGAGGATGAACTCGGGGGCAATCCCGATTTGATCGTGCATAAGGACGGAACGGTTTTCTACGTGCAGAACTATGTCGGATGGCAGGACGTTTCGGTCGTGGAAATCGACGCTGCCGAAGGCGAGATCACGGCGGAACTGCCGGGAATAAAGGACGCCTTCGGCGGGATGTGCTGGGATGAAGCCGCGGAAAAGCTCTATGTCGGAGAACGGGACGCCGGAGGGGCGGGCGTGCTTGTTTTCGAAAACAACGTCAAGGTGTCCGGACCGCTCCGGTCGGAGCGGTCGCTTCCGCCGGGTGGACTCGTCCTCATGAGATGATCGCCATCCGTCGGGTACGGGCGAGGGACGGAGCCTATTTCCAAATCATACTTGGGTTGTAAATAGTTGAACGGCAGGTTTTCAGGCAAATGTTGTCATGCTGATTTTTTCAGGATGTTCGGCTACCTGTAAGGACAACTTATGAGTGCATGCCGTAACTCCGGGATTGCACCGCCCGGACCATTATGATATATTCTGAACTCATGTGGTTCCTCACACCTGTCGATGCCTGCATCGATGGACCGGAGCAGGCGAATTGCATGAATCTCACCCATGAGGAATTCCGCCCGATCCAACTGTCCGGCGGAAGAGACGCCCTGGCGAACACTGTCGATCCGGTCGGGATGATTGAAAATGAGCATACTCCTCTGTTTCCCGGCACACGACTTCCGGAGCTTATCGCATTATCGCCGGGCGGAACCGTCGTCTTGTCGATTGACGGTGCGGAAGACGGTGTGACACGCCATGCGCCGGGGACATCTCACGACAATCGCCCCATTCCTGATCGTCGGCTCGGTCCTGGTTTTCGGGACGATCGTCTCGATCGTCATATCGAGGACTGCGGCGACCTGGCAGGAATACCGGTACAGGCGGGAACTAGGGAACGCGCTGGATGACTGTGCCGCCTCGATGAGAGTGGAAATCCGCAGCATCGAAACCGCCATACATTCCATCAAGAATTTTTTCGTCTCCTCCACCGAGGTTACCAGTGAGGAGTTCAGGACTTTCGTCGAACCGTTTCTGAAGAACTCCAGTTTCACTCATACGCTCGGATGGATAGCGCGTATTGAACCGAAGGATCGCGCCGCTTTCGAGGCACAGTTCCGGATCCCCTTTCAAGGATTAACCAACGGTAATCCCGCTAACCTCTCGAAGGTTTGTGGTTCCGGCGTTTATCCTTTCGCGTTCGCTGAATCACCGGGAGCGGGAGAATCAGGAGTGAAAGGCTTCGATATCGGCGGGAGCCTGAACTCCCTGCCCCGCGAAACCGTAGCCTCCGCCCGTAACGGCATCCTGACCGTGCGCCCAGGCTGCGGAATGATCGGAGATTCGGGTGCCGTACTCATGCTGCTATCTATCGATCGTGACTGGCGCCAGTCTGCGGTGGAACATGGAGCCACCGCCCCGCCGGAGTCCTTCGCTGGAGGAATACTCGCGGTAGACAAGCTGCTTGATTCCACTGCAGGGAACCTCCGCCTGCCTTCGATCGGTTTTTCACTTCGGGTTTTCGCCGGCGAGGGCCCGGGACGGCAGCTCTGTGATTGCAGGCACATCATGGGCGATACGGCCAGGGCTAACAAAAAATCAACAGCGTACTCTCTGGAACGCGAATTTACGGCGGCAGGGGCCCGCTGGATTTTGAGCGCGTGGCCATTGCCCGGATTTCTCATGGAATACCGGCTCTCCCGTCCGTACTCGGTTTTTTTTCTGAGTTTCGCCTTTACCGTGCTGATCGCGCTCAATCTTTTTCTTCTCCTTAGAAAAAATGCGCGCGTTCAGTTCCTGGTCGGACAGCGCACCGCGGAACTGGCCGCGAGCGAACATCGCCTGTCGATCATAGCCGATAACATAAGGGAGGGGTTCTGGCTTTATTCCATAGACGAGGGCATTTATACCTATGCCAGCACTGGACTACTCAGAATCATGGGCAGCCGTGCAAGATTCCAGGACGCCACACTCGAGGAGAGTCTGGAATGCGTCGATCCAGATGACAGGGCTATGGTACGAGAGGTAAAAACAGCAAGTTTTGAAAATCGTTCCTCTTTTCAACTCGAATATCGCGTACCTGGTCCGGAAGGCAAAAAAATCTGGATTGCGGAATACGGCAATCCTCTCGAGGACGCCGGGGGAAAGAAGAACGTTTTCGCGGGAGTGTGTTCCGACATCACGTCAAGAAAGACGGCCGAGGCCGAAGCCAGGCTGCTCGAGGAGCGCTACCTGCAGGCCCAGAAGGCTGAGGCCGCGGGGCAGCTTGCGGGATGTGTCGCCCACGACTTCAACAATCTGCTCACGCCTGTCATCAGTTACAGCGAGCTGCTGCGTGAATATGTGGGGAACGACGAAACCGCGACCGAATGCGTCAGGAGCATATTCAATGCAGGGATGCGTGCGCGCGAACTGGTGAGACAGCTGCTCACGTTCAGCAGGAAAAGAACACCCGAGTACAAGGCTGTCGATCTGGACACGATCGTCGGTGATTTCGAGGAACTCTTGCGAAAGACCGTGAAGGAGAATATTTCGCTTCGCATCATGCGGTCATCCGGATCAAAGAGCATCGTCGCGGATACCGGGCAGATCGAACAGGTCATCATGAATCTGGTGGTCAATGCGTCCCATGCCATGCCGGACGGGGGATCGCTCACGGTGGAGACCTCGATCGCCGAGATCGACGCTCACATCGCGGGGGCCATGGAATATGTAAAGGAAGGGAAATATGCGGTCCTGGCCGTCGCCGATACCGGATGCGGCATGGATGAACAGACCCGGAAAAAGCTGTTTGAACCGTTCTTCACGACCAAAGGTCCCCTGGGAACCGGTCTCGGGCTCACTTCGGTTCTCGGTATCGTCAAACAGCACGGAGGCTGCATTTTCGTCGACAGTGAAACAGGGAGGGGAACTTCGTTCAGAATCTATCTTCCCCTGGCAGGCGAGACTTTCTCCCCAATAAAACCCGCCACTGCGGCCCCGCTTCCGCGCCAAAGCCAGAATACCGCAATTCTGGTGGTCGACGACAACAGGGAGATCGGAAATCTCGTGAGGGACATACTGGTGCGCGAGAAATACACGGTCTTTACGGCGGAAAACGGGATAGAAGCGTTGAGCGTGATAAGGGCTCACGGCGAGAAGATCACAGTCCTGATCACCGATATCGTAATGCCCGGCTTCAACGGGGACAAGCTGTGCGAGTATGTCAAGATGATCCGTCCCGGCATTCGCGTGATCTACATGTCCGCATATCCCGATTCCATCGCGGCCGCCTCGGGCATCACGGAACCGGGCGCCCGTTTGATCCGCAAACCCTTCTCGATGAACGAAATGCTTTCGCTGGTCGCCGAAGTCACGGGGTGATGCTCGGGGGCAGGTAATGTCCCGGTTCGAATTTTAACGGCTTCGATGCGCTGGAAGCGCGAGGCAGCGCGCTCGCGCTAAAGGCCCGGGAAAGATGCCACTTCATGCCCTGAAGGGGCAAAGCACCCTCCCGTCAGGCCCATAGATACCTGTCATCATAACAATTGAGAATAGCGGGAAAGGCATTTTTCAAACTGAGACACTGCTTCGGGTCAAAACCGGTTTTGGACAAGTATGCCTTCGATGTATTTTTCGTTTCTGCGCCTGAGTCTTTCTTTCAAATGGGCCGTCCTGTCGTCACAAGAAGAATCACCGGCATAGGTCCCGTGATTCGGACCACAACCCTCGCCAAAGGTACTCACCCTTGAACAAGCGAAACCGGATATCGGAGAAAAACGACCTGAACAAATGCCTGCGATGCGGAAGCGCCTGCTGCCGCTACATCACGGTAAGCATTCCCGCGCCCCGATCGATGCTCGATTTCGACAACCTGAGATGGCAACTGTATCACCGCGACATCAGGGCGTTCAAGGACAGGGACGGATGGCACCTGCTCATTGAAAATCCCTGTCTTCAGCTGACCCGGAGCGGCCGGTGCGGCATTTACGAACAGAGGCCGGCCGCCTGCAGGGAGCATCCAGTGGAGGATTGCGAATTCGGCAACCCGGTTTCAGCGTGGGCGGAGCTGTTCTTCGACGGAGCCGGGGCGCTCGATGAGTATTGCAGGAAAAGGTTCAGGAATTGGGGCAGGGGGATAACGGTCCGTGAATCTGGGGACGGAGATGCCTCAATGCTTTGATAATTCCGGAATTCATCGCACCATATCTGTGGTATTCCGATCATGGATATTGCACGGCATTATGGAACTGCGGTTAATTGGTAAGGTGAATTCCAGTGAAGGTGAACAGTGTGCTAAGGAATTGAATGTTGAATCAAAGCAAAAAAGCATCTCCGACCCAATTACGACGGATGTGATCAAAGGCTTTTAATCATGGGGAGGAAGAAGGTTCGAATCACGACTCACCATGAACCGGAAATCGGATTCGAGTTCTAAGGGTAAAATATGCGTTTCATAAAATACAGTTTTTATTATCCAGATAAGATAAAATAAAATATATTTGAGGATAATCCGATTAAGATAATAAAAGGATGCTCATGAAGAACCCGTTCGTGTTCGGTAAAATCGTCCAGGGGAACCTGTTTCTCGACCGGGAGAAAGAGGTTTCAGGCATCACTGAAACGCTTGCCTCGGGGCAGAACGTCATTTGCTACTCGCCCCGGCGGTACGGCAAGACATCTCTTATGATGCAGGTAGGTGAAAAACTCAGGGAACGAAATTATGTAGTTTTTTTCATCGATTTCTTTCGTGTGACTTCGTTGCAGGATCTTTACAGCATTTACACGACGTCGATCGCCGAGACGGAGCGTTCGCCGGTAAAAACTCTTTTATCGACCCTTCAGGCCATTCTCCCGAGTATCCATCCGAAAGTCGTGTTCAAGACTCCTGATTCTCCTACCGTAGAGGTATCGATACCTTTGCCGGTTTTGTCCAGATCACAGACCCTTCATGAGCTGTTCAATTCACTCGAACGGTATTGCCTCAAAAAGAGAAAAAAGGGAACCGTGATTTTCGATGAGTTCCAGGAAATTACATTGATCAATGATGGACCGGCCATCGAAAGGGAAATGCGATCCGCGTTCCAGCATCATAAAAACGTCTCTTACGCGTTTTTAGGCAGCAAACAGAATCTTCTGCAAGGGATATTTCAAGACAGAAACCGGCCCTTTTATAATTTCGGAAGGCATTTTGAACTGGATGTCATCGAGGATACCCACTGGTACGATTTCATCGGGAAAAAGATGGGCAAAAACTGTCCAAAGGAAGTGATAGGCAGTATTCTGGATATCACTGAATGTCATCCCTATTTTACTCAGATGCTTTGCCATTTTCTCTGGAGTCACTGGAGGAATGAGAAATCGAATGTTTTTACCGCTGCAGACATACAAATAGTACTAAAGAATATTCTTGAACGGGACGACCTTTTCATGTCCGACCTTTGGGAACGAATTACCGTAACCGAACGCCATCTCCTTAAAGCCATCGCTGCGGAACGGCCCGCCAATATTTACGAAAAATCATTCATTTTACTCTCTGGGTTCTTCATCGGGTATCCAGAAAGCGGTAAACAAACTGCTGAAGCTCGATTATCTCCGGAAAACCAGGGGCGGTTACTCTTTAGTGAATCCATTCTTCAGGCAATGGATTCTGTTGAACACAGTGTCGATGACATCGAAACAGGTATGAGGGTGACCTTTTTATTATTATTACTACATGATTCGAGGGTCATCCAGGAAGACGAACGGATCGAGTGTCGGTTGTACCCGGGGCCGGCAGGACTTTCATGGCAGGAGCGGATTCATGAAGATTGACCGGATTCAAATTATTGTTTTGTCGATAATCACCGTTGTTCTCCAGATGAAAATGATACACGCCGATGATCTTACCGCGTATTTATTTGCATATTTCACCGGAAACGATAACACGAAAGCACAGGAATCCATTTATTTCGCCATCAGTGACGATGCGCATATCTTCAAAGCTCTCAATGAAAAAAAACCGGTTCTGAGTTCCGCAAAGATCAGCCGCACCGGGGGAGTAAGGGATCCCCATATTCTCAGGGGAGAAGATGGAAATTTCTATATGGTGGCAACCGATATGGTTTCAAGCCAGGGGTGGGCTTCGAACCGTGGTATTGTAATGCTCAGATCGGAAAACCTTATTGATTGGAAGTCAAATACCGTCAATATTCCCGAATCGTTTTCAATATATAAAGCGACGGATCGCGTCTGGGCTCCACAGACGATTTTCGACCCGGCCGTGGGAAAATACATGGTATACTTCGCGATGCGCCTTGGGCCAGATGACAGGGACAAGATCTATTATGCCTATGCGGATACCTCTTTTTCAAGACTTTTCCGGTACGGCGACAATTCGGCCATCGATGCGGATATCATTTTTAAAGACAGCACTTATCACCTCTTTTTCAAAACCGAACAGAGCGGAAACGGCATCAAATCGGCACTTTCCCGGAAACTGAGGGAAGGGTATGTGCTTCTCGATAAATATCTCCAGGTGACCGGCTCGGCCGTTGAAGGATCATGCGTATTCAAGCTCGTCGATTCAGACGACTATGTTCTTATGT
>CAZGVZ010000105.1:0-10217 GCA_964529145.1 uncultured Fibrobacteraceae bacterium
GTTCTTTACCACCAGTTCCAGCCGGGAATCCCCCACCACTTTGGTGGGCACCCGGAAAACCGCGCTGGTACCGTCGAGCTTCTCCCGGTTTGTTCGAAACCATTCCGGCTCGTACCAGTTTTCGAGTTCCAGATGCTCAGAGTACGGAAGACCGAAGCGTGTGAAGTAGATATCCCCTCCGTCGGGGGTCTTGCGGTGCACGTACACGATGCCGAGCACGTTGAGGAGGGAATCGGAACGCTGCGGGTTGGGGGAAAACGACGGTTGTCCCACGTCCATCACCGCACTTCGAGCTGAGCCTGCGCGTCGACGACGTCTCTATTGACGAGCAGCATCGCTTCGTGAAATCGGTCTGCGATGAACTCGTCGGGAATGCGGTCGCGCAGGGTGCGAAGAAGCTGTATCGTCATACGGAGTATTCGCACCAGATCGCCTTCCGGCGCTCCGAATCCTCCCAGTTCCTGGAGGGAGCATCCGTTTGCCCATGCGTATACCGGAGCGGCATACGCGAAATCCATTTCTCGGACAGGCTGCGTGATTCCGTATTTGATCTCCCTGACCCTCAGCTTATGGATCACTTTCTCGGCATCGAATCGCATCCGGACATTGGAGGGGGATGAAAGGCGTGATCTGCTCTCTTCGGTGATCAGCGCGGCGAGCACCACCGGGAGCTGCGCCACCGAACACTGCTCGAAGCTCCGGGTAGAATAGAGCTCCGCGGCCTGTATTTCATATCCGCTCACCGCCGCGGCGAGCTTGCCCTTGTCGGTGAGATCCGTTCCGTCGAGAAAGCCTGCAGCCTGGAGAAACCGGATCCTGTTGGCGATCTGGGCTTCCTGCCTGCGATATTCCTTGCTCAGCGTGAATTCACCCCTCCTGAAGTTGTGGAGGCTTTTCCGGAAAATGGAGTACGCCTCGTCGCCGAACCTGCTGTAAAGATTAAGTATTGTCGAGTACGAGGCGTAAAAACGGCTGTTGATGCGCTCATCGGCCTGCGTTTCCAGTACCGGCTGTATCGCGGATATCGCGCGCTCAACCGGCTTCGGGTAGTTTACCACCGGCTCTAATGGTTTAGGGCGATGCGTTGTCGTTGTTTCCATACAGCAGCCTTTCGAGATGGACGGGATCGGTCGCTTCCGGAACGATCTGGGAGTAGACGTATCCGACCTCGTCCATTCCCCTCCGGCCGGCGCGGCCGGCCATCTGGTTGTACTCCCTTGTCATCAGATAGTTGAAATCCACGCCGTCGAACTTCTCCAGCTCATCGAAAATGACCGATCGGGCCGGCATGTTGATGCCTATGGCGAACGTCTCCGTACAGAAGAGAAGCTTTATGAGGCCCGCGGTGAACAGCCGCTCTACGATCTCCTTGGCGGCCGGAAGCATCCCGGCGTGATGGTAGGCGGTTCCCGCCTCCCAGAGCATTCGCAAATGTCCTATCCGATCGTAGTCATGAAGCCTGTACTGTTTCACCAGTTCGTCGACCGACGCGCGCACCGTGTGCGCTTCCCTGTCATCGAGCAGGGAAAGCGTGCTGTGAAGCTCGGCGTTGTATTCGCACGCCTTGCGGTTGAAACAAAAGTATAGTACCGGCGCGTCTCCCCGTTCGAGCACCAGCTGCACGATCCGTTTCGAGGATGGCTTCCTGCGCAGGAAACGCTTGCGTTCGACCGGATCTTTCCGGTATTTCCTCCTTACTCCCTTTACCGTCATCATGCCGAATTTCGGGCTGTAGAAATGGTGTCTCAGGGGAACCGGCCGCTCGTTCTCCTCGATCATTGTGAAGGGAGTACCGCGCACCGTTTCCATCCACCGCGTGAGTTCGCGGATGTTTGGTACTGTGGCGCTCAGACACATGAAACGGATTTCCGGTGGTGCGAGGATGATGCTCTCCTCCCATACGGTTCCCCGTTCCGGGTCGTCAAGGTAATGAATTTCGTCGAAAATGGTGTAATAAATATCGGAAAGACGGCCGGAATTTTCGAGGATCAGGTTCCTGAAGATCTCGGTGGTCATGATGAGAAGCGGCGCCCCGGGATTTATCGTGACGTCGCCGGTCTGGATTCCGACCGCTTCCTCTCCGAAACGGTTCCTGAAATCCCGGTATTTCTGGTTTGACAAGGCTTTTACCGGAGCGGTGTAGACTGCCCGTTTTCCCCGGCTGAGCGAGACGTCCACCGCGTACTCCGCGATCAGCGTTTTCCCGCATCCGGTGGGCGCAGCGACGATGAGCGATTCTCCCCGGTCTATCGCCGCAACCGCCCGCTCCTGGAAAAGATCAAGTTCGAGATTCTGATACTGCACGTTGCTGCCTCTCGTAGTGCCGAATCGGACGGCAAGGGATGAAATATAGCACATTCGAGGCGCCTGTCCAAAGTTCCGTGGAGATGAAAACCATTACCGGGCGCTGAGTGCGGAATCGACTTCGAGTTTTTTTATTCATTATATATGTACGCGCTCTTTCCGCGGATGTTGCGTTTTCCCGCTCCGGGCCTTCTTTTCCCGGCCGGGACCGGAGGTAGGAAAGGGTGTCACAACCTGTTGTTTTCCCGTGGAATTATTACCACACCGTATAGTATACTATGACTGATCGAGAATCAGCATACAAACGCGCAACCTGCTCCTGGCTCATAGAGGAAACCATCATTTCCGACCTGCGGAAAGCATTCATTACCGGTATGCGGGGTATTCCGCGATGAAATCGTTCGCTTTGGCAATAGTTGTCGACCGGTACTGGCCTTCGCGCGGCGGTGTCGAACAGGCGACGCTCTCGCTCGCAGCATCGCTTCCCCGGGACTGGAGCGTCACTATCCTTACTCACCGTCCCTCGACAGCTTCCACCCTGTACGGATCCTTCATATCCAGGCATGAACTCCCGGCGAACGATCCGGCGGGCAACGTCATCGAGCCCCTCGAACCAGGCAGACTCGGACGGCTGCTCCTTCTTCCGTTGCTCGTATGGAATCTCCCTGTTCTAAGGAGAAAGAGGCCGCGCATGCTGTTCGATCTTCTTTATTTCTGGTACAGAGCCGCTTTTTTCAGGCGACTCGAAAAATTGATCGGCGACGCGGATTCCGTGCACTGCATCTCGACCTGCTACCTCGCCCGCTGCGTGACCGAAGTTTGCCTCAAAAGAGGCATACGTTTCGTGCACGAGCCGTTCATTCACTTCGAACGCTGGGGAGACAGCCCGGCGCAGCTGCGCGCCTATGCCGCGGCTGACGCGGTGATCTGTCCAACGGAAAGCTTCAAGCACCGTTTCATTGACAGGCTCGAAGACGACCGTGTCCCGGTCACGGTTGCGGTGATTCCCCCGGTGACCGTGGAACCGCACTATCCCAAGCTGAGAATGCCGCCGGTGCCCGGCAGGTTCATCCTGTTCCTGGGCCGCCGCGAGGCGCACAAGGGTCTCGCTGCGCTCCTGGTGGCGTTCGAGGGACTCGAACACCTCGCCAGCCTCGTCATAGCGGGACCCGGACAGCAGGTCCATGTCCGGAACATGGCGATTTTCGATCTTGGTGAAGTGGACGACCAGGTAAGGGACTGGCTGCTCTCGAGCTGCGACGTCCTGTGCGTCCCCACCTCCGACGAATCGTTCGGTATCGTATTTACCGAAGCGATGAGTTTCGGAAAACCCATCGTCGGTTTCGATGTGGCCCCGATCAATGAGATCGTCAAGAATAACGAATGCGGAATCCTGGTCGCTCCGGACGATACCGACGGACTTCACCGGGCGCTCGAAACCGTGCTGAACGACGACCGCCTCCGCAAGAGAATGGGAACAGCCGCAAGGGAGCGTTACTTTCAACTGTTTTCGCGGGATATCGTAATCGGGGAGATCGTCAGCCTTCACCGGCGGAGTCCGCGGCAGGCTGCGCATCCTTCCGGGCCCGGATGAGTTCCAGCATCCGCCTGCCGTCCGCCGTCATGCGGCGCACGTCGCCCTCCCGAACGGTCAGGCCCTCGCGATCGAAGAGCGCATACAGCAACAGACAGATTTTTCTGTTCCCCCCGATCAGATCACGGAACTGCGCTACCGTCAATCCTTCGGGGCGACGCTGCAGTTCCCCGAGCAGCTTTTCCCTTGCAGGATCGACCTTCGAGGCGTGCAACCAGGAGTCCTCGACGAAATACGCCCTCTTCTTTCCGGCAAGGAAATTGAGAATCTGCCTGAGCCGGTGATCTTCCATTCCCCTCCCACGGGCGAAAGCACGCAGTTCCGATCCGAGTGGAGTCTGCAGACCGTTTCCGGCCAAAGCGGCCTCGACGGCGGCGATCTCCTCCACGTGCCCCTTCGAAAGGTCGACACGGTGATCGATGAGCGTCCAGGTATGCTGTACTTTTGCCAGCCTGTTTTCGCCGGCCATTTTCGCCAGGAGCAGCTGCAGCATTCGTTCCTGTGAGTCGGCTGTGGTCAGCCCGAGCATTCCACGCAGCTCATCGACGGTTCTTCCCCCTTCGTCGAGAGGATTGCGGCGATGATACGCACCGATGATCGAAAGGATTCTCTCGCGAAGCCCGGTCTCCGCTTTTCGGCTCAGGAAAAAGGTCTCCTTCTCCCCCCGTAGCATCACGATATCCTCGGGCAGATTTTCTGCAGCTTCGAGAATATCCGCGGAGGTGCAGTTGAGGATACGGGTAAGCTCGAGATCCGGAATTCCTCCCGGATGCTTTCTGATTTCCGCTGCGATCAACGCTCCGGAATCACCGCCAGCTATGGCGTGGAGCTTCTCCACAAGCCGAGCAGGGCGCCGGCGGTGATGAAGCGGAGCCGCGTCGATCACGGCTCCGCCGCCTATGGTCCGGTCATTCGAAGTGCTTCGCAGCACGAACCGGTCGCCTGCCTGCGCCACACACGGCTGCGGAAGGTGCAGCTGCACCACCGCGCTCCCGCCGGGCCGCAGAACGTCGGTATCGATCAGGTGCATCCGCACCTGCGCTTCGAACGTTCCCATGAAAAACTGCACCCGTGACCAGAGAGTAACCGCATGGCTTTCCGCGAACAGTTCAATGCGTCCGTCAAGAAGGACCGTGTCCCGGAGCCGCCGGTCACTCACCATCATGCCTCTCACGAACTCTTCCCGTGAAAGACCGACCAGGTTGAGGGAGGCGCGATCGCCTCCCTCAACCTCCGCGATTTCGTGCCCGTATCTTTCCACGCGTCGAACACGCACTTCCCGTCCGCCGGGAAGCAGATAAAGGCGTTCGCCCCCGGCGATTCGTCCGCCCAGCACCGATCCGGTCACCACGGTTCCGAAGCCGGCAACCGAGAAAATCCGGTCGATATACATCCTGAACAGATCTCCGCGGACCCTTCGATCCACGGCAGCCGCCACGTTCCCGAGTGCTTCCCTGAGAGCGCCGATCCCTTCTCCCGTCCGGGACGAAACCGGACAGACCGGAGCGCCCTCGAGAAAAGTCCCTTTTACAAACGATTCCACTTCCTCTTTCGCGAGGCTCAGGATATCGGGATCGACCAGATCTATCCGTGTGATAGCCACGCAGCCGCGGCGGATGCCGAGCATGCTCATGATCGCCATGTGCTCGCGGGTCTGCGGCATGATCCCCCCGTCCGCGGCGATCACCAGCAGTGCCATATCGATCCCGCTCGCTCCGGCAACCATGGTATGAATGAAATCCCGATGCCCCGGGACATCCACGATTCCGGCGATCGATCCGTCGGGGAAAGAGAGATGGGCGAATCCGAGGTTTATCGTGATACCCCGTACCCGTTCCTCGGGATGAGTGTCGCATTCGATGCCTGTCAGCGCACGGACCAGGGCGGTCTTCCCATGATCGATATGTCCTGCGGTGCCGATGATCACATGATTCATGGGGAATCGCCGTTCACGCAACCAGAGACCGAATCCGCGAGCGCGTCGAGATCCTCTTCAAAGAGGGCGCCGGTATCGAACATCACTTTTCCTTCACGGAGGATTCCCAGAACCGGTGTTTGGAGGGTGAGCGCCCCATGAAAAATGCGCTCCGCGAAAGACTCCCTCTCCTTGGAGGCAGCTCCGGGAGAAACCAACGCCACGGCGAACCCCGGAAGTTTGAGGTCAGGCAGGGTGCCGCCCCCGCATTGTACCGTGCTCGGTACCACCTGCACCGCGATGTTGCGCCTGCCGAAGGCCTCAGCGAGCCGTTCGGCCATGTCCCGTCTTTGTCCCGCAGACCGCTCGATGAGGGAGAAAAACGGGTTGTTCCTGATCAGGTCATCATCCCTGAGATATCTCCTGCATGCGCTTGACAACGCGGCAATGGTCAGCTTGCCCACGCGCAGAGCACGCATCAGCGGCGCCCTGGACAGGCGCGATACCAGTTCCCTTTTTCCTGCGATTATTCCGGACTGGGGTCCGCCCAGAAGTTTGTCTCCGCTGAAGGTCACCAGATCGGCGCCGTCGGAAAGTGCGGAGCGTACGTCGGGCTCGTGCTCGATTCCCGGCAGTTTCGGCCTGCGGACGAGCCCCGAGCCGATATCGTAGACGAGCGGGAGATGGTGCGCATGCGCGAGGGCCGCCAGTTCGCTCACCGTTGCCTCCTCGGTAAAGCCCCCGATCGTATAGTTCGATTTATGCGCCTTGAAGAGCAGTGCGGTGTCGGGAGTGATAGCCTGTTCGTAGTCGGACGGTCGCGTACGGTTGGTGGTTCCGACCTCCACCATGCGTGCCCCGGAAGAAGCCATTATCTCAGGAATCCTGAACGCCCCTCCGATTTCGATGAGCTCTCCCCGTGAAATCACTGCCTCGCGTCCCTGCGAAAGCGTGTGCAGAACGAGAGTGACCGCCGCGGCGTTGTTGTTGACGACAAGAGCTTCCTGGCCGCCGGTGAGACAGACGAGCAGGTCTGACAGATGACTGATCCTGTGGCCCCGCGAGGCTGTCGAGCAGTCGAACTCCAAATTGGAATACCCCGTTACAATCGGTGCGATATCCCCGAGAACCGAGGATCCGAGCGGGGCCCGCCCGAGATTGGTATGTAGAAGAATACCCGTGGCGTTGATCACCTTGCGAAGCGAAGGTGCATCTATCGACCGGGCTACTCCGGCCGCCCGTACCAGCACCGTTTCAGGAGCGACAGGCCCCTGTTCCGCGCTTCCCTTCTTCCTCTTTTCTTCTTCGCGAAAATGGTCGATCGCATGCCGGACCGCATATACCATGAGCTCCCGGCCGTGCTCCTCGATAAGCGGCAAGGCGCCTTCGCAACGGAGCACCGCGTCGACACTGGGCAGGTGATGACTGTTTCTCATGAGGGATGGTGCGTGCATGGAAAAACCTTTGTTGGGGTATGTCGGTAGTCAGTAGTCAATTTATTTCAAAAAGTCGGCAGCCGGAATCGTACAATCGAGGTTACAATGGAAATGCAATCCGGAGAGAGCAGGAATCGAACCTGCCACAGACGGTATTATCCGCCCGCTACCGGTTTTGAAGACCGGCCGGAACACCAGTTCCAACCTCTCTGGTCATAAATATACACTTCGTACCGCTTTTCCCCGAAGGGGAAAGAGAAGAGCGACAGCATACGTGCACCGTATGAACGGAAATTTCGGGTAACCGCATCGATCAACGCCGAATCCCTCCGCCCGTGACGGCACCGGACGACCGACGACAGGGAAATCGAAACCGGTACGTTGAACGTTACTTCTTTCTTTTCTGATACTCCTCGATTTCGGGATAGTAGAGGCTGGCACACTCCGGACAGATACCGTGACTAAACTCGACCGAGGAGTGCCGGGCGAAATACGCTTCGAGCTGATTCCAGTACCCTTTATCGTCACGGATCTTCTTGCATGAGGAACATATGGGAAGGAGTCCCTTGAGCGAACTCACTTCCGTCAAGGCTTGCGAGAGTTCCGTGTTTCTGCGCGTGAGCTCGTCGAGGGAGCCGGCCAGTGCCAGATGCGCCTCGATCGCGTGCTTCAACGTACACAGGAAATCGTCACTGAGTGAATCCCACTGGTTCTCCTCGGTATCGACAGCGCAGATCGTTCCGAAAACTTTTCCGTCGGGCCAGAACAGCGGATACCCCAGATAAGCGAAAATGCCGGCTCTTGCCGTGGGAGAGTCGGCCCATACCGGATCTTTACGCGCATCGACCACCCGGACCTTATTCCGGGTAAGCGCCGCCGATTCACAATATACACCCTGCATCTTCATACGCATTCCGTTGTGGAAGGGGTTTTCTTCACCGGAATTCGAACGAAACACCTCGAGTTCCGGCGGGCACAGCCGGTTTATCATCACACTCGGTACTCCGAGCAGCCGGGCAGCCACATTGACGACCCCCTGCCATATATCGACAATATGGACGGGAATGGTTGTATCCCGGGTTTCCAGCACCATTATTTTCCTCCTTATGGACAGAGCCGAAGCGCGCTTCCGCGGCATCCGGTCGGACGGAACTGCAGCCACGGATAGTTACAATACGGAGTTTCCAGGCATCGTAGTGTATATTTGCTGAAGATTATTGCTTAAGGTAAAATAGTTGTTACATGAATCAATGCAAAATTAGTTCTACACTTCTTGTTCGGTGAACCACAAGGATGAGGATATCACTGCCCGGAAAACAGACGCAGCTCCTTGCGGCACAGATACTTTCAGCCCTGCTCTCCGGTTTTTTCGTGTATTACTCCATTACCGACGGAGACATTTTCTGGCATCTCGCAGCGGGCAGGGAAATGGCGGTGCACGGAAGTTTTCTTTACCGGGACCCGTTCTCTTTTACAGCGACACTGCCGCACTGGATCGATGTGCACTGGCTGTTTCAGCTCCTGGCATACGTTACCGAGCGGGCGGGCGGACTTCATGCGCTGCTTGTACTCAAGGCGCTGAGCATGGCGGCGGCTCTGTTTCTTGTCGTATCCTCTTTTCCCCGTAACGCGACTTCCGTCGCGGTCGCCTTTGCCGCGGCCACGGTTGTATACTGCCAGCGATATCTGGTCCCCGCGCGACCGGTCGTGACATCTCTTCTGATCGCGGGATTTTTCATAGCATGCCTCGAACGGTACTCCCGATCCGGAAAACTGCGGTTTCTCATTACCATTCTTCCCGCGCAGATCGCATGGGCGAACATTCAGGGACTCTTCATGCTCGGTCCTGTGATCGCCGCCTGCTACGGGATGGGTGAGCTTTTCAGCCGGGCAGCGGCCAGGCGCTTTCCAGGGCACATGCGCTATCTGCCCGCACTTGGTTCCTTGGAGCACGTGCTTTTGGCGCTCTCCCCATTCGCTCTGGCCGCGGTTTCGTGCTGCAATCCTTACGGATCACGCGCGATTCTCTTTTCGGTTTCGCTTTTCCTCCGCCTCGATCCCTCCGCTTCGAACATCTACGCACGGACCATCGACGAGAACCTTCCGCTCATGCTCACGGTCGGGACCACTTCGAGCCGCTATCTGGCCATTGCGGTCGTAATTCTATCGGTACTGCTCATTTCATCGCTCCTCTCCCGGCGTTCTCTGCGGTTATCCCATTGTCTTCTGTCCGGAGCGGGACTGCTCCTGGGTTTTATGGCGCTACGTAACGGAATCCTCCTCACGTTCTTCTCCCTTCCGGCGATCATTTGGAATGCCTGCCATATCACCTCCGGCCGTAAGCTCCCGGTCATCACCCGAATTGTTCTATTGACGGCAATGATACTCGCGGCTTTCGCCGCTCTCTCCCACTGCCGTATGCTCAGGTCCTGGCCTCAAGCTCTGTCTCCCTTTTCGCACCCGACCGAAACGACTCCTGTCATAGACTCCCTCTCGCTCCCAGGCAACATCTTCAACGCCGACCGCCATGGGGGATATTTGCTCTGGCGCCTTTTTCCCGGCCGCAAGGTTTCGAGCGACACACGGCTCACACTGCGCACCGAGACGTTTTTTCGCGAGTACCTTTCACTTCTGGACCGTCCGGAAGGTTTTCCGTCCTATGCGAAAAAATGGAATATCACTCATGCGGTGCTCCCTCTTGCGCCACTGGACCGGTATCTTCCGCTCGCCGCTTTTCTCTATATTCACCCGGAGTGGAATCTTGTTTTCACCGATGGAGCGGAGGCGTTATTCGTTCATGTCGCCGATACCGGATCTAAAGGACTCGATCTCGACGACCCCGAGACGGTCGATTCGATCTTCGCCTCGCTCGCAAGACGGTTCAGCCGCACTCCTCTGCTCAACGAGGCGACTATGTATCTGGGAAGGTGGTGCGCGGCGGCGGGAGCGCTCAGCGGAGCGGAGAGGA
>CAZGVZ010000106.1:0-10207 GCA_964529145.1 uncultured Fibrobacteraceae bacterium
CAGGGAAATCGTATTCGCACGATACGGCGGGACATCGTACCAGATGGATGCATATGTAACAGCATTTATCATTCCGGAATTGCTCAATCACTTTCTTGCCGGAGGGTTCCTCTCGATTACCTTCATTCCGATTTTTCAGCATCACTTTTCCGGCGGCCGGACTGATGAAGCATGGAGAACATTTTCAAATCTCTTCAGCATAGGATCAGTGCTTTTCGCGGTATTCATACCATGCGCCATGTTTGCGGCACCTTATCTCATATCATTGCTGGGTCCGAGGATAACCGGCCCGGAAAGTTACAGGCTGACGGTGAAATTGACCAGAATCATTCTCCCTGCCCAGATCTTCTTTTTCTGGGGCGCTTTTTTCAATGCGGTACAGTATACGCAAAAAAAATTCCTGCTGCCTGCAATCGCGCCACTCGCCTATAATGTGGGGATTATACTGGGGGGGATCATGCTTGCACCGGAAATCGGAATCGAGGGATTCGCCTGGGGCGTTCTCGTAGGGGCTTTTTTCGGGAATGTGATCCTGCAATTACCCGGAGTACTGCGATGCGGTATGAAATTTACCATCAGTTTCGACTTTAGACATCCCGATGTCGCTCTCTATATGAAAAAAACGGTGCCTTTGGTACTCGGGCTGAGCATGACTTATTCGAATGAAATATTTTTTCGTTTTTTCGGATCGTTCCTTCCTGACGGAAGTACATCTTCTGTCAATTACGCGTTGAGGACCATGATGATGGTTGTCGCTGTTTTCGGGCAGGCCTCGGGAGTCGCGTTTTATCCTTTTCTGGCAAAGCTTGCGGCAGAAAGAAAGTACGGGGAAATGCAGATCCTGCTAAATGGGGTGTTAAGAAAAATAGCGGTATTTCTTATTCCGATATCCGCAATTTCCATTCTTTTGGCCAGGCCGATTATCGCGGTCCTCTATGAACGTGGAAGATTCGATGCCCGGTCAACCGATATCACCGCATCCGTTTTCTCGATCTATCTGGCGGGAAGCTTTGCCTTTTGTACGTCAATGATTCTGCCCCGCGCTTTTTACGCGATGCAAAACACGATACTTCCCATGTCATTGAGCACAATGACTTCGATTTTCACGGTCCCTCTGTATATAGCTTTCGGCAGGATCGCAGGTGCCCGGGGCATCGCTCTTGCGGCGGTAACAGGAATGGCAATACAGTCGGTCATCCTGTACTGGATTTGGCGCACACGGTTCAGGACGGGACAGAATCTGAAAGAAGATGCGGCCTTTTACTCAAAAATCGTCGCGGTTACCCTTGCGGCATCGCTGTTCGGTGTTCTGCTCAGGTTTGTCATCGAACCGCACATCACTTTCGAAAACGTGTTGTTGCGCAACAGTCTCCTCATTCTTGGTGTATCGGTTCCCGTTCTCTGTGTAATACTGATTCTTTATGACAGGTGGGGAGTGCAGCGATTCTCGACACTGTTCCGAAGTCTTTCCAAACAACGGTGAGAACCATAAAAAAAAAGCCGGGGTTTACCCCGGCTTGACTTTATCAATTCCGCGTTTCGTGGACCGATTCATTCGACTCCCGCAGCCTGTGCAGGGGTACACGCCATGGCTTGTACCCCAATAGCCCGCGGAAAACAAAAAGAATGCATTCATTCCAGGGTGACGCCTTGCCCTACCGGCAGAGCCGGTGGTTTCACTCTTTTTGGTAAGCGTAACGAGTCCGGTGACTGCAACATCGTCGTTATCGTGCCGCTTTCCTCGCGTTGACCCCCCCTGGAACTACACAGTAAGTGATCAACGTCGCCCAAAATGAATTTCCGTATCGCTGGATTGGTCGGAGGAGTTGGGCGTTTGTTCGTGCTTTTCCACATTTGTTTCACTCTGCGAAAGCCCCGTTTCACCTGAGGAGAGATCAGCCTGTGGCCCTATTTGGCCCGGTGATGATTCGTCCTTAAGAATACGTCGTTTTACCATGAATTTTCTCCCGTGCTGCGTATTTTCCGTATCGAAATCAGTGGGTGTGATTTCGGGAAGAGAAGCGGACTGGGGAGTTGTCCTCTGGTCGTCGACGATTACCGGAGGATTGGGGGAGGGGGATTCCGTTTCAGGCGAGCCTGGTGCAAGGTTCTCTCCTGCGACAGGCCTATCGCCGAACTGTCGGTTTTTCCAGTTGCTGTTGCGGTTGTTGTGCCGGTCGCGTCGATGATCTCTGCCGCCGCGGTCCCGGTTGCTGTCGCCATGTTCACGGCGCGAGGGTTGTTCTCTCCCTGTATTTTCATGGATTTTTCGACGGGCCGCTTCCTGATCTCTTTCAGCATTTTTGAGTTTGAGATTGATATCGCGAAGTGATTTTTCGACGTTATCAACGGACCCGGAGGGAGCCGCGGAATGGGAATGAGGTGGCTTTGATCGAAAATCCTGCTGACTTCTCCGGTGCTGTTTGAAGTTCTGATCTTTCCGGTCCCTGAAACGATCCCTTTCGGATTGCTGTGGTCTTGTGTTTTGAGCTATCAGCTCTCGGACCATGTTTCCGTTGTTGTTCTGGCGTGCCAGTATGATGATCTGCAGAATTACGACGATCATCAAAATCGTGATGGTGACAAATTCCATAAGTTAACTTCTCCATAATAATTGTAAAAGCTGTGCGTCATCGGCCGTAGAAATGGATGCATATACCGGTACGAATCGGGGTAATCGTTTGGATGAGGGGTGTAGCTACGGCTTTCGATGAAATCATGCACTGTTATTTATAGGTGTGAGTTCATGTTTTTGTGTGATAATGATTCAGATGAGCGGTCGTACCTCCTTGGTGAATTTTGACGGTCTGAGATAATGGTGGGATGGCCGGATACTGCATGTTCTTCATGAATTATGAATGTCAAAGAGCGGAAATCTTGCCGACGGCTACTTCGGCCTGGAACCTTCCCCTGAAATCTCTTTACACTTTTTCAGCAATGCTGTAATTACGGCGATACGCCTGAAAAGAACCAGCACCTTGCTCCATATAAAAAAAAGACAAAGTGAAAAAAGAAAAAAGACAGTGATCCACAGTATTTTTATATATTCCATGGGGAACTCTGGCAGGATAACTGCAATATTTAAAAATAGAACCGGACAGTTCCTCGTGCAAGGATTTTTCTATGAATTTATGATTTTTTTTAGAAATTGGGGAAGCATGAAAGCTCCTTTATGAATATCACTGTTGTAATAGTCGCACTGGTTTTCAAGATCATTATATCTGATCTGATCGAAGCAGTCAAGTATCTCCTCCCGGTGAACGCAGGCGAGAAAACTGAAAATCCCTTCGGGAAAAGATCTGATTGAGCAAATGTAGGGCTTTATACAGGAAAAGTAAGGTGACAGGTTCTGAAGCATGAGTCGCAGATATCCGCCACCTTGAGCAAAGGGCGAATCGGTCTGAAATACTGCGATCCCTTCTTTGTTGAGCCGTTTCGACATGATATGGTGGAAATCCACGGTTTCCAAAGAATGGACCGGACCTCCCGGATCATAGGAATCCACAAAAATTATATCGAACGAACGATCATTGTCCTTGAGAAATTCATAACCGTCGTTGATGAAAAGCTCTATCCTGGGATCGTTGAAACCTTCGGCAAGCGAAGGAAAGAAATTGAGCACCGTTTCATGCACAAGTTGATCGATCTCTATGATGACGATCTTTTCAACCCCCGGGTGCTTAAGGATCTCCTTGAGGCATCCCCCATCGCCTCCACCTATACAGCATACATGCCGGGGAGATTGGTGCATCAGCATCGCCGGATGGACCATCATTTCATTGTAGGTGTCTTCGGATTCAGTCATGACGATATTGCCGCCAAGGCAGAGAACTCGGCCAAAACTGTAGGTATCGAAAACTTCCACCCTTTGAAACGGACTCGCTCCGCAAAACATCGCGTTTTTGGCCTTGATGGTGAGACCGGAAAGTCCATTGACAAGGTTCTGTATCCATAATGAAGAAACGTTCTCGGGGTAAAGATTCAGGTCATTCATAAAAACCTCTTTTGCAATACCGTTTATTAATGGTATCAGATTGTCGTATAGCCGTCCTCCCGGCGTTCACTTGGGGACAAGGACGATTTTTGCCTTTGGAAATCCATTGAATGTCGATGCGCTCGCGGATGTATAGGCACCCATTGACCTGAAGACCAGGAGATCTCCGATTTCGAGATGCGGCAGGCTGATGTTTTCATAGATCACATCTATGGAATCGCATGTCGGTCCCGCGAGCACCGCGGTGGATCGCCGGCCGTCCCTTTCCACCAGCATCGGATAATCCGCATGGTCATACATCTTTCCTGAAAAGGATCCATACATTCCATCATCAAGATAATACCACCAGACGCCGTTTCGCAACGATTTTCCCATAACTCTGGTTGCGAGCGTCATCGAGGGCCCGCTCAGGACACGCCCGGGTTCGGCAATTATCCGATAATTTGAAAAAAAACGGTTGAGGTACTCGATAATAGGTTGACAAAATTGAACCATCGGTATGACCGAAGTGAGATAACTGATGGGGAAACCTCCGCCGATATCGATCGTGTCGAACTGTATCCCCAGCAGTGCCGCCTTGCGGTAAATGTCGCGGCAATACTCGAGCGCTTCGATATATTTCAACGAGTTTTCATTCTGGCTTCCCGCATGAAAACTGATTCCGGCGACAGTAAGCCCTTGTTGATGGGCTTTCTTGATTAATTGCCAAGTCTGTTCAGGGGCTACACCGAATTTATGGGATAAATTGACCAGACATCCCGGATTCTGGATGCTCATTCTGACGAGAATACGAACCCTGTCCCTGTATAGGATCAACTTCTCTATTTCATGCTCGTTATCCGCTACGAAAGTGCTGATACCGTAGCCAAGTGAATACACAATGTCGGAGTCTCGTTTTATCGGATGCGTATGTATGCATCGATCGGGGGAAATGCGGCACTGCTGAATTATGTCGATCTCTCCGTTTGAACATATGTCGAAACAGCTTCCCTCGTCATCAAGAATCGAGATAATCTCCGGTGTCGCGTTTGATTTTACCGCATAGTACAGCGATACTCCCGGCAGAGCGGTTCTCATTGTTCGATAGCTCTCACGAAGCCGGTTTTCCGAAAGAAAAAGGGTTGGCGTCCCATGTTCGGCAACAAGCCTTTTGACCGTGTTGAAATCCATGTGTCGTTGGTATTCTCGTTTCAGGAAATGAAGTCGTCGGAAAAATCGGGATTCCGGTCGGTAATGATCCGAGCCCGTCGCTGAAGCAGTGAGGTGATGAACGGATACGGGGTTTGCATCGCACGGTGAGTGGAACCGTTATACATTTTTAAATCGCGTATTCCATTTCTCGACAGACGCCTGTCGATATTATACGGTTTCATCAGGGAAATATTGACGAGGGGAGAACAGACGGAAATGGACCACAATACCCCATACATCTGCATGTAGCAGAACATCTGATTAACATTTGAAAATACGGACCGGAGGGTCTTTGTGATGCACGTGAAGGCAACAGGTCGGGATACCGGCGATTCGCTGTGCATGACAAAGATGCCGTGAGGATTCCTGAAAGCCCGTCGCACCAGACGGAAGTAGCTGTCCGTATATAGAAGTCTTGATGGCCCGGAAGGATCGGTCATATCCATTATTATTATGTCGAATTCACCGGGATGTTCAAGGGTATATTTCCTTCCGTCAACAATATTGATGTGCAGACGTTCGTCATTGAAAGAACCCCGGTGTACGGAGGAAAGATATCGTCTCGAGAAATCGATGACATCATGGTCCAGTTCCGCGAGATCCACTCGTTGCACGGAAGAGTATTTAAGCACTTCGCGCAGTATGCCGCCGTCTCCGCCTCCGATCACGAGAACCGACCTGGGATCAGGGTGACAGCATAGCGCAGGGTGCACCATGGGTTCGTGGTAGCTGAAATCGTTACGCTCACCCAGTTGCGTAATATTGTCGAGCAGTAACACTTTTCCGAACTCGTCCGTATCTATCAATTCAATTTCCTGAAATGCGGTTTTGGCCTTTTTTACCGTCTTTTTCACGGTATAAAAAAAACCGAAATGAGGGTTGAGCGCCTCAAAAAAGAGTCGTCGTCCATCTGCAACCGATGTCGGAACTTTTATTCCCGATCGAACAGATTTCGGCATTCGAAGATCTCCTGAATCTCTTTTTGAAGCAGTGTTTTTATATGTGTACGTTCGTTTTTCTTGAGTGTCTCACTTTCGGGTCCGAAGAGATAACTCTCGAGCTTGAGTTTCTTTAAAGTCATTTTGGTGTGAAAAATGTTGTCTGAAACGATGTTGATGTCGTAGGCGGTATATTTTTCAAGAATCTCATCGGAGATATAATCCTGAATTGAGGTGATGTCGTGATCGATGTACACCTTGCGTCCTTTGATGTCCCTGGTGAATCCTCTTACTTTATAGTCCATGAGTACGACATCGGATTCAAAACTGTCGATGAGAAAGTCAAGCGCGCGTAGTGGTGAGATCATTCCGCAGGTCGAAACATCGATATCTACCCGGAATGTGGCGAATCCGGTGTCGCTGTTGTTTTCGGGATAGGTGTGTGCTGCAATATGACTTTTATCGAGATGGGCGACCGTGTCCCGGGGATGATGGCCCTCATTTATCAGTACAGTGACCGAGGCTCCCCTTGGATCATAATCCTGAGATGAAATGTTGATGATCTTTGCCTGAATGATACTGGTTACCTCTTCGACTATAGACCGAAGCTTTTCGGAGTTGTACTCCTCGTCGATATATTCGAGATAATCGATCTGGGAGGCTTTTGATCGGGCATAACAGATATCATAAATATTGAAACTCAGGGATTTCGTCAAATTGTTGAACCCATGAAGTTTGATTTTCCGTCCTCTGCAACGATTAACCATCGTTCTCTCCCTGTTACGCCAAACCGTGTTAACTCTCACATAGGGATGTCATAGTACGGTTTTTTACGCCAAAAATGATTGAAATTCTGAAGGGCGCCTCTCACCAAAGGTTCCCCTTCCGGCGGTGAGAAGGAAGCTGTTCATGAACATGCCAATGCAAAAATGTCCGACATATCCCGGGGTAGCCCTGCGTTTCTGAATGTCGTCTTTATTCAGCATCATCCATCTCTCGATAACAATCGTTCGAACTGTTCCAAAAAGCCTTTCTCTGCTTCAGCCGGCTGCGAGGTCCATCGCTGAGACATCACTTCTGGCTGAAAAACGCCTTGAATAGCACATATTCGAGTTCTTCGCAGCATACTTTTCGTTCTGCTTCGCTACGATAGTGAATTATTGAGACATCCTGAAAATAAGTAAGAGCATCATCGATATGATAGTGCTCTGAATATACCGTCTGCCGAAAAGGATCTAAAGCTCGTTTATATATAGAGGTTTATATCCACGGTACTTGTTGGAAAAATAATTGATGAGTATCACTTCGGTTTGCTTGTGAGGATCTATATTGATGATCATGCGATCTGCGAATAATCTGCTCATGTGAATGCCTCTTCCGGAGTCATCAAGCAGGCCTTCCCCGGTAATCTGTCTTTCAATTTTATAGAGAACCCTTTCCTTATTCAGGCGCCCCTGTCGATCGGTCACTGAGACGGCGTATTTTTCAGAATCATAGCCGCATTCGATATGGATGTATTCATGAGGCTCAAGGACGATGTCACTGAACTCCTGGTATTTTTCGCTTCCATCTTCCAGTGTCGGAGCATGGTAGATCGCGTTGGTGATTATTTCGTCGAGAATGAGTTTCATATCTCCCGATGTACCAAACCTTTTTTCAAACAGCTCGATCAGGTGATCTTGAATGTGGTGGGCATCGGCGGTCGATTTGAGGACATGCTTCTCCAGGATGACACCATTCTCGAGAAGATAGCGGGTAAGGCCGAATATTTCTCCTGTAATTAGCCCATGGACAATGAGATCAAGCTCGGTGAAATTGAAGGGAACGGTTTTAGGAATAATATTTGAAATCGAATGCTCTTTTGCAGCCCGGATATACTCATCCACGTTATAAGCCGTAATGAGTGCTGTTTTAGTGGAAGGATATTTCCGCCGGATTTCTGAAAGCAATTGAGGTCCGCTGATTCCCGGCATATTGATATCGGAAATAACGAGATCAAAACGGGTGCTCTTCAATATTTCCAGTGCCGCTTCTCCCGTTTCTGCGCTGGCGGTTTCATATTCGGTTTCCAGGTAGTCGAGCAGCATCATACGAATCGCCTTCTCATCGTCTACGATAAGAATGCGGGGTGGTGCGTTTCGGATTTCTTTCGTCATATTTTTTCTACCTATCCAATAGTGTGAAGAGAGCAGTTAGACCGTTCGAACGGGATGGTGATTGAGAAGAGCGTTGTATTATGGATACAATCGAAATAAATTTTTCCGCCATGTTCCTCGATGATTTTACTCGATATGCTCAAACCAAGCCCTGTACCTTGTCCGGCTGGACGTGTACTGAAAAAAGGATCGAAAATTTTATTTCTGTGGTGAGGAGATATTCCGGTTCCATTGTCGGAAATTGTAATGAGAACGTACTCTTTTTGTTTTTGAGTAGAAATGCATAATACTCCTTTGTAGTTTTCATTTTCCTGCTGTTCACGTTTTTTATCGACGATTGCCTGCAATGCATTGGTGACGATATGCACGATGACCTGTTGAATCTTCGATGGATCGCAATAGAGGAGAGGAACCGCTTCGTCGAAATCGAAACGCCGTTCCACATCCTGAGAGCCATCCAGCCTGACTGCGGTGGTGGTTTTCCTTATAAGTGTATTGATATTGACCATACTGCTGGATTGTTCGGGTTTTCTTGAAAGCTGGAGGAGATCGTTCATAATTGTCGTTGCCCTTGCAGCCGCCTGAAGAATCGCGGTAATCCGGCTTATTCCCTTTTCGTTTAGTCCGTATTTTTCAGGCATCCTCAAGAGATTCGAGGCATTGCCGCTTATACCGGAAAGAGGATTGTTCATTTCATGCGCTACTCCCGCAGTCATATTCCCTATACTGGCGAGTTTTTCCGAGCGTATGAGCTGTTCGAGCATTCTTTTTTCATCTGTTACATCTCTCTTGAATTCGATTACATGCAAGGTATTGCCGTATTTATCGAAAACCGGAAAGGTGCTTATCTCGAAGTGCCTCATGAAATCCTTTTCCGGCCGTGTGTACATACTTTTAAATATCGGAGCACCGGTTTTGAAGGTGAGAAGAACAGGACATTCATCGCAAGGCTTTTCGTTGCACCACAAGAGATGATGACATCTGTTTCCGAGGATGTCCCTGATCTGCAGCATCACGGAATCCGCGTAACTCTTGTTTGCACGAAGGACTGTCAGATCGCGATCCAAAACACAGATTTGTTCGGGAATGGAGTCGAACACGAGTTCAAGCTCTTTTTTGCTCAGCTCGACCTGATGTGCGAGGCCGGAATGAGAGGATACCCTGAATTTCCTGTAATGACCCCGGGAGGCGAGGAATGTGCACCCGCATAAGAGAAGGCAGATCAACGCTGAGATGATAAAAAATATTAACATGTGCATAAAATTTCATCGAGTGAAACAGACCAGCCCGGTTCGAGCGATGGAACCGGTTCGAAGGACGATTTCAAACAGGCCCGGCTTTATCCTATACGTAGTCCTGCGGTCTCCACGGGACACCCGGTGAACGGCAGTGGAGACATCATCAGGAACGATGAAGGAAGAAAACCGCCATCACAGCATTTCGCAATGCCGCCCCATAGAAAGTATATACTGTAAAATAAATCCTCAGAAATACCGTTCCGGGCGGAAGCAATCGTAACCTTGACTAAGCTACGAAACCGGATGCAATAAGTATGACATCATGGCGTGTACGATGCAAGAGTGCCGGAAAACATTTCGGCTCATGATACGTTGCCCCGATGGTCCGGACCTGTTGACCGATATTAAATACTTGCCGGTGTGGCAAGCACCTTTTTAAAACCTCCGGGGTTTGACTCTAAGAAACCACGGTTCTACCGATGGAGTAAGACGGCACCTTGGAATGCGATGTGTTTTTCCTGTTTCCCGCGGGCTATTGCCCCGCTCCGGCCAATCCGCCGCCTATGGCGGCGGATTGGCCGGAAACAAGCTGGAGGGCTTTCGATTACCTGCCTCGGTAAGAGAGGTCAATGTGATCCCTGTGGGATTTTCAGCAAGGGGACCACGGCGTTGTCACTCCGTTCCTTAAGC
>CAZGVZ010000107.1:0-474 GCA_964529145.1 uncultured Fibrobacteraceae bacterium
TGCAACGAATCATTGGAAGAGGAAGTGCTTGTACTCCGCAACGGGCATGGCGCTCCGGAACTTATCGTCTGTGCCGTGCCCTGCCTTCGCGACCGGGACATACGCGTGGCTGAAGCGGGCGAGAGCGTGGAGGACAAGGAACGGAAGCTGATAGAGGGCATCCGGACACATTACGCAGCCGTGGCCGCCCAGGCTGGACGGAGGCGCGAGGAAATCGGGATCGATATTCCCGTCGTCGCCATGGGACACCTGTTCACAGCCGGTGGACAAACCGTCGATGGTGACGGCGTGCGCGAACTCTATGTCGGATCCCTGGCTCACGTGACTGCGGGCATGCTCCCCGGGAGTTTCGATTACCTGGCGCTTGGACATCTCCACGTCCCGCAGAAGGTGAACGGCTCCGAAACCATTCGGTACAGCGGCTCTCCATTGCCTATGGGGTTCGGAGAGGCGAAACATCGTAAGAGCGTTTGC